>CAIYZZ010000457.1 GCA_903930805.1 uncultured Rhodocyclaceae bacterium
CGAACAAGACGTGGCTGACGGATATCACCTACATCACTACCGATGAAGGCTGGCTCTATCTGGCCGGCATCAAAGACGTCTTCAATGGGGAATTGGTCGGCTTCGCTATGGCGGACAACATGGCCGGCTCTTTGGTTATGAGCGCCCTGTTTCGTGCCGTGGCGACGCATCGTCCGGAGAAAGGGCTGATTCACCACTCGGATCGTGGCAGTCAATATTGCGCCGATGACTACCAGCAACTTCTGCGACAGTTTGGTATGCAGCCCTCCATGAGCCGCAAAGGCAATTGCTGGGACAACGTCCCGATGAAAAGCTGCTGGGGTTCCTTGAAGAACGAACTGGTTCATCACCGGCGCTTCGTCACGCGCAAACAAACCAAACGCGAAATCACCGAGTACATCGAGATCTTCTACAACCGACAACGGAAGCAGGCTCGGCTGGGGTATCTCTCTCCCGCCGTTTTCAGCCAGCAGTATCATGCTAATCGCTTAGCTGCTTAACCCGTTGGACTCTTTCAGCTCCGACCGACGTCATACGAACTACGGGCGGCTTTTTCGTTGGTGAGTTGTGTACCAGTTATAATCGCGCGCTATATTCGGATAAGTTACTTTGCCTTGTGACTGATCCAAGCTGGGAGCAAGGGGAAGAGTGTGACGGTATATTTTAACGTCGATAGCTGCGATCTTTATGTAGTAAGGGTTATCAGCAGTTTTTGAACCCGTCAGCACCATTAACTTGCATTCCTAATTATGTAAAGATCATCAAAGGCGAACTTCGGTTCGCCTTTTTACTTCGGAAGCCTGTTCATGTTCGATCTCGTTCGCAACAACAAGAAATTTATCCAGCTGGTTTTGGCGCTCATCATGTTGCCGTTCGCGCTTTGGGGGGTTGACTCATACGTGCGCACTGGATCATCGGATGGTGTTGCGACGGTAGGCGGGACGCCAATAACCGTAGGTGAGTTTCAACAGGCGCTACGCGAGCAACAAGACCGGCTACGACCGCAGCTTGATAACGTCGGTCAGGATGTGCTCGATAGTCCTGAAGTGCGTCGCGGTGTTTTGGAGGAGTTGATCAGTCAGCGCCTGTTGGCTCTGTATGCCAGTCAGTCAAAACTGATGGTGAGTGATGAAGCTCTGGTCAGGTTTATTACCGCAGTGCCATCGCTGCAAGAGGACGGTAAGTTTTCGCGCGAGCGTTATCAGGCGCTCGTGTCTGCGCGGGGTATGAGCGTCGAGATGTTCGAATCCCAGGTGAAACGTGACTTGGTGATGCAGCAGGCCATGATTCCGGTTGGCAATGCCGCTGTCAGCGGACGCATTCCGTCTGACAGTTGGCTGGCGGCTCAACTAGAGGAACGTGAAGTCAGCGAGACTCTGTTGAGGGCTGAACAGTTTGCTGCGGACAGCAAGCCGGATGCGGCTGCGATCAAGCGGTTTTACGATGAGAACCGCCAACGTTTTGAAAAACCGGAGCAGGTTCGTGTGGAGTATCTCGTACTGAGTCAGAACAAGTTGATCGAGAATGCAAAGCCCGGCGATGAAGAGGTCAAGGCCTGGTACAAATCGAACGAAACGCGCTACAAGCAGGGGGAACAGCGTCAGGCAAGTCACATTCTGATCCGTGCTGACAAGAGTGCTCCTGAGGCAGATGTAAAGGCAGGCCAGGCGAAAGCCGAGCAGATTCTGGCCCAGTTGAAGGCCAACCCAGCTGATTTTGCCAAGCTAGCCAAGCAGCATTCGCAGGATCCAGGCTCGGCAGAGAAGGGTGGTGATCTGGGTTATTTCGGTCGCGGCATGATGGTGAAACCATTTGAGGAAACGGTATTCAGCCTCAAGGAGAACCAGTTGTCGGATGTTGTACGCTCGGATTTTGGTTTTCACCTCATTAAACTGACAGGTGTTCGCGCGGAGCAGGTGCGTCCGCTTGCGGCGGTGCGCGACGAAATCGTTGCCGAGATGAAACGTCAGGCCGGTACAAAGTTGTACGCCGAAGTGGCCGAGGGTTTTGCCAATATTGTCTATGAGCAGTCAGATAGTTTGAAACCGGCGGCAGAAAAATATGGTTTGACTATTCAGGCCTCGGAATGGATTGCGAAGGGTGGTCAGAGTGTGGCGCCATTTACCAGTCCCAAACTCTTGCAGACGATCTTCAGTGACGATGCGATCAAGAGCAAACGCAACACTGAAGCTGTCGATGTTGGTGGGAACACGCTGGTTTCGGCGCGTGTCACCGAGTATCGGCCGGCCGCCTTGGAGCCTCTGGAGTCCGTATCAAATGCGATCGAAAAAGTGCTGACGCGTGAGTCTGCAATTACCCAGGCGGGAACGGTGGGGCAAGCACAGCTCGACAAGCTGAAAAAAGGAGAAAAGGTCAATTTGACCTGGAGCGCTGTTCGTCCGCTCAGTCGTATGCATGCGCCAAATTTGTCCGCCGAGGCACGTAACGCGATCTTTAGTGTATCGACGAAGAAACTGCCTGCTTATGTTGGCGCTAATGCTCCGGGGGGATTCGCCTTGTATCGCATTGACACCGTCAAGCCATTTGATAGTACGGCGGGGGGCGATGTGGCCAGCCGAAGCCAGGCCTTGCGCCAGCATTACGGGCAGGTAATCGCGCAGGAAGACCTGATGGGCTGGTTGGCAGCACTGCGGCAGCGCTTCCCGGTGACGATCAATACTGCTGCGCTGGAACGTAAGTAAAAAGTCGGTGCTGGCGGGACGGC
>CAIYZZ010000458.1 GCA_903930805.1 uncultured Rhodocyclaceae bacterium
ACAGTTCCCTGATCGGTAAACTTCAGGGCATTGTTGGTCAGATTGTGCAGGATCTGACGAAGGCGCAAGCCATCGGCAAACACCGCTGGAGGCAATCCGTCCTCGATCAGTTCGAGCGCCAGGTTTTTCTTCTGGGCGAAGCCGCGTTGCACGGCCAGCACTTCGCGCAGCAGATCGGGCAGGTCAATCGGCGTCAGGTTGAAGTCCATGCGCCCGGCTTCGATCTTGGCCAGATCAAGCACGGCGGAAACCAGCTCCAGCAGATGCTCGCCACTGGCCCGTATGGTCTGTGCATGCTCGCGCAGCACCGGGTTTTCCAACTCCATTTCGAGCAGTTCGGCAAAGCCGAGGATGCCGTTGAGCGGCGTACGCAATTCGTGCGACATGTTGGCGAGGAATTCGCTCTTCATGCGGTTGGCTTCCTCGGCGGCACTGCGCGCTTCCTCCAAACGACCGAACGACAGCTGCACTTCGTCGGCCATGTGGTTGAAGGACTTGGCCAAATCAGCCATTTCGTCCTCGCCACGCAAAGGCAGACGATGCGCCAGATCGCCCTCCTTGAAGCGGCGGATGGCGCTGCTCATTTCGGTGATGCGGGCCGTGAGCACCCCGGCCATCCAGATGGCGATGGCGATCACCAGCACAATCATCACCACCGTTGATGCGGTGAGGCCAAAGGCGGTGTTGCTCAGGTGTTCTCCGATGGTGTTTTGCAAACCCACGCGTTCTTGCTTCAGCTTGCCGTCTGCAGTGGCGATCAACGCATCAATGCTCTTGCCCGATTCGGTTGCGGCCTTGTGGAAATCATCGACATTGGCACCGATCGTTACGTAGCCAAAGCCGCGTTTGCTGGCACCGTACTGGCCGGTGTAGTAGGGAATGGTCGCCGCCGTCGTCAGTTTCCAGAGGCCGGAAAAGAATATTACGAAGGAGCCAGAGCCGCCGTTCTCGGTGAGTGCGTCCCAGCCGTGGCATTGCGGAGAGAAGTTGAGATAACGGCAATCAAGCGCGACCAGGCCGGACTTGCCGGACTCGGGTGCCGGTTTGCGTTTGAGCGACTGATCGCGGAAGGGCGGCACGCTCAGTTGGTATTCGTGCCAGGGCTTGCCGCTGGCCTGCCAACCGGCCCAAAGCTCGGTGTCCATCCAGGGCGACGCCGGCTGGCCGGTTTCCGGGTCATAGCCGACGATGAAGTAGTCGCGCGGATGTGAAATCGAGCGGCTCTTCCGGTCCCAGATGAAGGCGTAGTTGCCGGACGCCGGATCGGCGATCGGGGCAAAGCGCTCTGGAGTCGGTCGGATGTTGTCGCTGAAGGCCATCAGGTGGGCATGGTCGAGCGCCAGCGTAACGTAGCCGATGATGCGCCCTCCCTGCTCGACGGGTGTTGCCCAGCGCACGATGCCGCGGAAACGCTTGCCGACGGGGTTTTCGAGTCCGGCATAGCCTGAGGCTTCGGGCGTGAAGGGCTTCTTGAGTTCGTCCGCCTTGGCTTTCGTGTAGGGCCCGATCCATTGTGTCGGCACGTAGGGGCCAATGACTTCCGATACATAAATCTCGCCGGGCTTGAGCTTCTTGAGTTCGGGCCAGTAGGTCTCGGCTTTGACAAAGGTGTTCTCGCGCCGGCTAACGTCGCGCAGCCCCGGCTTGAGCAGATCACCGCGCTGTACCTTGACCTTTTCCATGCCGTTGGCGTCGATGAAGCTCATTTCGAGAAACAGCGGATGATTCACCTTGGTGCCGTAGTCTTCAGGCGGACGGGTGTGAAAGTCCTTGGCATTGTCGGGCAAAGGTGGGCGCACGGGGTTCTCGGCGCTGTAAGGCTCGACCGGCATCCAGCCCTTGCCGTCGGCGGTCGGCATATATTTACCGTGTTCGTACACTTCACGCGTGTGGCCGGCGAGGAAGCGGCGATAGGCGGCTTCGGATGGTTCTACGGCGGCCGCGTGCAGAACTTCCTTGTCACGATCGTAAAGAAAGTCGGCGACTTGACGGGCAACGTCTGTGGTGAGCGATTCGATGGCTTCGCGCGAACGCTCGTCGAGGGCGCGCACCGCGTCGTCGTTGGCGGTTTTTCCAGTCTGCTGCTGGGTGACGCGCATGACGTCGGTCATCTGCTCGGCGCGAGACGAAACTCCCTCGGCCAGCCACTGCGCCGCTTGCCAGGCGTACCAGGCCAGCAGCACCAGCGGCACCACCTTGATGGCGACAAAGATCGCAATCAGCTTGCCACGGATCCCCATGCGCTCGAAAAACTGCGGTACTCGTAGTTTCATGTTTCCCTACCTCTTCGACGACAAGGGGACGCGGAATGGCTCAGCCTAAGGATAGGAAAACCAAGAGGCCTTCCCGAAGTATCACCGACGCACACCACCATCGTCAATCGTCGATTTAGCCCGAGAACATGTCAGAAGCCGCCATAAACATTCTGCTATTGCGGTAGTAGCGAAGTTGCCAAAAAAAAAGGGGCATCCATCGCCCGCTGGTAGTCCTTCGCCTGTATCTCACACCGAATGTCGCGGTCATGCTTGACGCTGACAGGGTGACACTGCTCGATGCTGGGTGCATCGGGTTCCACAGCGGCGGCGTAATTAGCGTCGGTTCAACCAGAACAGTTACCGTTCATCTTGCTATGATCAACTTGGTGCTTGGTAGCCTCGCCAAACCGTAGGGCCGTGACTTTCAAAACACGGTCTAAGAAGTTCTGCCAACCGTGAAGGCAGCATAGCAACGATCCAGGTGCGCTTCGATAAGGCCGAAAAGTTGCACCGCACTTTGAGCTGCGTCGGGAAACTCGGCTTGAGAGCAGTTGGCATCAGCAAATTGCCAGAACTCTTCCCAGCGCCGTTCGCTGGCTTCACCATAGCCGGCAAAGAAGCTGAGTGGAATGGCATCGCCAAACCGTTGCTGAAGGTGCCGATAGATAAACTGACCGCCGCGGGTCGAACCCTCGATGGTGTAGAGCATCCCAACCAACTCACCGATATTTTTGGGCATCGGCAGTGTCGCGTCGATGGGGGCAGGTGCTTTGTCCAACACGGCCAGATCAGCTTCGAGCGCCGACAGTCTGTGTCGCGGGGTGTAGTCAAACAACCCAGGATGCCGAGCAAGAAATTCCATCATGGCAGTCTCCGCCAGGGCATAGATGCCGTGGAGCGCTGCCAGCGCAGCGGCGTAATCGGCCTGTTGAGGATCAGCACGCACCAGCGGTGCAAGCAGCGGGTGGTGATCCAGGGCGTGATGTGGCTGTTTGGTCGCGGCGCGCAGCTGCGCGTGCAGGGGGCTGACTAGATCAGTACGGTCTTCACTCATGGGAGAGCAGGATACTGCAACGTGGTCCCGGTTGTTTAACACGCAAAACGCAAAGTCGGCGCCCGCAGGACGGTGCCTGTCTGCTATGCAAACGTCACTTTAGGGAAACACTGAAGTTGCTGACAGATCAACCGGGGAACCAGTCGGACAATTTTTTTTGCGCAATCACCAGCAAAGTATCGACGGCTGACTGCGGTTGATCCCGGGCTTACAGCGGCACGATGCCGTGCCTGACAGCGTAGCGCACCAGCCCCGGCACATCATGGATGTCGAGTCGATTCATGATCTGGGTACGATAGGTTTCGATGGTTTTGACACTAAGGTTGAGTTGCGTGCCGATTTCCTTGGTCGGCACCCCTTCCGCAAGCAACTTCAGCATCTGGTGTTGCCGTGAAGTGAGTGAGTCGAAGCTTTCCTCGTTGTTGCTGCGCGCCACATAGCCGGCGATGACCTTTTTCGACACGGCGGCGGATAGCCAGTTTTCACCGGCCATGACGGCCCGGATGGCGAGGCCCAGTTCTTCGGGCGCAACATCTTTCAGCATGTAGCCGATAGCGCCAAGCCGCAAGGCGCGTAGGACATGTTCTTCGCTGGAGTGCATCGACAGTTCTGCTTTCCGCCTTCACGCCCGACGGGCGACAGTGGGTACTGGTTGGGGACATTGCGGGGCATGGACCGGTCGCGGCGCTGGGCATCCCTTTGGTCTCACAGATTTTCTATCACCAAGCTGGCCAAGGGAGCATCACAACCGATCTTCTCAAAGATCTAAATCGAGCCATGTTCGAGAAGCTGCCAGCAATTATCTACATGCCTTACGTTTTCGTGGAGATATCGACTGACAGGCGATGCCTCCGTGTATGGAACGGTGGTCTGCCTGGATGCTTGATGTTCGAACCCGACAGAGAGTTGGTGCATTACCCTTCGATGACTTTTCCTATTGGGCTGTGCTCAGATTACCGTTTTGATGGTGATGGCTACCAGCTAGCAGAATTTCCCAAGGATGGGCGCCTTTGGATATTTACCGATGGTTTGTCCGAGTTGCCCGGCAAGGCCAATCAACGGCTGGGCAGCGAAGGTGTCATTGCGCTACTTGCCGGGCTAGACAAGGACGAAGAATTGACCAAGCTCTGGCGGGAATTCGAGGATTACTATGGTAATCCTCAGTTTCCAGATGACATGACGTTGGTCGAGTTGAGCGCTTAATTTGACTCTATGATTCGGTATTGATCTGTCGGCTATCGGGGTGCGGCTGTCGTTCATTTGGGTAATTTCAGCGAACCGCGAACATCGGCAACTATTAAGGGTTGTGGGATGCCTGCCATCAGCATGAGGGGGTGCAGGAAACGATAGAGGTCGGGGCAGACGTCGCACAACCCTCAACAACTCCGGCCATAGCATTCCCCAAACTTTGGTTGACCCGAACGACCGGAGATCGATCCAAAACCCGCCGCTCGACTCTATTGGTGTCACGGATTCATGATCGGCTGACCACCCTGGAACATCTAATTCGATAAGGCTGACTGTAGCAGCTTGAAAATCAGGGATGGTGAAGTTGTTGGCGGACGCGTTTCATCTGCACCTTGGCCATCGCCACTTTGAGGATGATGGCGATCGTACTGGCGGGACGGCGATTGGCATGACTTGGTTCGTACTGTTTTCCCAGCTAACGACTCTTAAGGAGAATCAAGGACGCCCATCCTCCTCCTTGTAGAATTCTGCCCATGATCCGCTGCGAAAATCTCTCCAAATCCTTTCGCCGTGCCCGCGTACTCGATGGCATCAACCTCGACTATTGCGCTCGGCGAACGCATTGCCCTGATTGGCTCCAACGGTGCCGGCAAGACTACGCTTATCCGCTGCCTGCTGGGCGAATATGTCCATGAGGGCATGGTGACCATCGAGGGTCGTTCGCCGCGCACCGAACGCAAGGCGGTGCTAGGCAGCATCGGCTTCGTGCCACAGTTGCCGCCGCCACTGAAAATGCCGGTCGGGCAACTCATCGAATTCTCGGCATCGCTCTCCGGTCGCTTCACCTGCCGGTTGGTAGCTCGCCGCATCGATGCCGCGTTGGCGAAGGCACTCGATGCCTGGAAATTCACCGCCGATGCCAGCGGTCTGGTCTGGCAGGGCAAAGTCGCCGGCCCTGATCGTCTGCGTTTTATCGGCGTGCTGTCGCGTTATGTGGCATTGATCGGCGATCTCTCTTTGCATGAGGTTGCCGAGTAAATGCAGCGACGACATTTTGTCGCCGGGTTTGTGCTGACACCGCTGGCCGCTTTGCTTGCCGCCTGCGGCAGCAAGGGCGACTGGCCCGAGGGTATGGTCGAGATCAAGTGGGATCGCGACCCCTGCGTGCGCTGCAACATGGTGATTTCCGACCGGCGCTTCGCCGCCCAGATGCGCGGTGGCGAGAAGAATACCGTCTTCAAGTTCGACGATGTCGGCTGCCTCGTGTTCTGGCTAAGCGACAAGGCGGCCAACTATCCGTGGATCGCCGAACCTGCCACGCGCATGTGGGTGGCCGACTCAGCCGGAAAACCCGGAGAGAATGCCCGCTGGCTCGATCCGCGCAAAGCACAGTTTGCCGGCGGACGCAGTTCGCCGATGGGTTACAACTATGCCGCCATCACCTATCCGCAACCCGGCAGTATCGATTTCGCCACGCTGCGCGAGCATGTGCTGGCAAAAGGGTAATAAGGTAAAAGAAACCAATGAAGCAACTCTGGCTTACCGCCCGTCTTGATATTGTCGAAAGCCTGCGCACCCGCTGGTTCCTCATCTACACCGGCGTATTCGGTGGCAATGTCGCCCTGCTGTTCCTCTTCGGCCTTACTGAATCGCGCGTGCTCGGCTTCATCGGCCTGTCGCGCCTGCTGGTCACCTACATCCAGCTCACCATGGCGATCTTGCCGATTTTCGTGCTCATCACCACCGTGCGCTCGGTCGCCGGTGACCGTGAGGCCGGCGTGTTCGAATATCTCCTGTCCTTGCCCGTATCCCTCGGGGCCTGGTTCTGGGGCAAGATTCTCGGCCGCTACATCGTCATCTTCGCGCCGGTTTTCCTCGCCATGCTCGCCTCGGTGATCATCGCCCTCTTCAAGGAAATCGACGTGCCCTGGGGCATGTTCGGTTACTACACTGCCCTGCTCGCGGCGATGGCCTGCTGTTTTCTCGGACTCGGCATGCTGATTTCGTCGATCGCGCGCAGCACCAACATGGCGCAAGGCGCCGCCTTCATGACCTGGCTGGTGCTGCTGCTGTTCCTTGACCTGTGCTCGGCGTGATGATCCAGGGCCGCATCGCTCCCGAGATTGCCGTCAGCATCGCGCTGGCCAATCCACTACAGGTGTTCCGTACCGCCGCGTTGGCTTTGTTCGACCCTCAATTGATCGTGCTCGGCCCCGCAGCCTACGTCATCCTCGATACCTTCGGCGTGCTGGGCTACAAGATTTTTGCGCTGGCCTACCCGACTGCGCTCGGGCTGGGCGCTGCGAGCCTTGGCTATTTCATCTTCCGCCGGGGCGACCTGCCGTGAAGAGATGCCTCCTTGCGCTGGTGTCGATATTGTGGTCGTGCCTGGCGCTGGCCCAATCACCCACGACAGATGTGCTGTTTGACACCACGCTCACCGATCTGAATGAGCAGCCGCAAGCACTGGCGCAATACCAAGGCAAACCGCTCATCGTCAATTTCTGGGCACGCTGGTGCGGCCCCTGCCGTACCGAGATTCCCGAACTCATCAAGTTGCGCCAGCAATACAAGGCGAAGGGGCTGGAAGTATTGGGCATCGCCATCGAGGACAAGGCAGAGCCGGTACGCGACTTCGCCAAGGCCTACGACATGGATTACCCGATCCTGCTCGGCAAAGACAAAGACCTTGCCCTGATGCAAGGCCTCGGCAACACCAAAATGGGCTTGCCGTTCACCATCGCCATTGACCGCGCAGGCAAGATTGTCACCCTCAAAATGGGGGCCCTCAAGGGTGATGAACT
>CAIYZZ010000459.1 GCA_903930805.1 uncultured Rhodocyclaceae bacterium
ACTGGGGCTATGAGCTCGCCCGCGAGGCCTATGGCGCGCAGCTCATCGACGGCGGCCCCTGGTGCTCGTTCAAGAACCCCAACACCGGCCGCGAGATCATCATCAAGGACGCCATCGCCGACGCCTTCCTGCAACAGATCCTGCTGCGTCCCGCCGAATATGACGTGATCGCCACGCTCAACCTGAACGGCGACTACATCTCTGACGCACTCGCCGCTCAGGTCGGTGGCATCGGCATCGCCCCAGGTGCCAACATCTCCGATTACTACGCGGTGTTCGAGGCCACCCACGGCACAGCACCGAAGTATGCCGGCAAGGACTATGTCAATCCGGGTTCGCTGATCCTCTCCGCCGAGATGATGATGCGCCACCTGGGTTGGAAGGAAGCGGCCGACCTGATTATCAAGTCGATGGAAGCCGCCATCGCCGACAAGATTGTCACCTACGACTTCGCCCGCCTGATGGAAGGCGCCACCGAGGTCAAGTGCTCGGCTTTCGGCAAGGCCATGATCGACCGCATGTAACCCAGAAAACAAGCCGCAAAAAAAGCCCGCCAATCGGCGGGCTTTCATTTTTTGCGCCGGACAAAAATGTCGGCGCAGATGAAACGGTAATCAGGCCTTCTGGATGTTGGACGCCTGCTTGCCCTTGGGGCCTTGCACGACGTCAAAACTAACCTTCTCGGTCTCTTTCAGTGTCTTGAAGCCCGGCATGTTGATTGCGGAGAAGTGTGCGAACAAATCTTCGCTGCCATCGTCCGGCGTGATAAAACCAAAACCCTTGGAATCATTGAACCACTTGACGGTACCCGTTGCCATAGAACCTCTTTCATAAAACGTGACACATAACCAGCCTCATTGCTGGCGACATGTTTGTGTTGCAAGTTCTCTACAGCGGATACGCCCAAGCGGTGAATCAGATAACTGAAGGACCAAGGGTTGAAGCACTGATGTGAATCTTGAACCAAACACCGTCGCCTTTTACGCAATATTTTCTACCGCGTCAACATATTTCTATGCTGCATGACAGCAAGATTAGAGGGTGATTCCTGAGCGAACCAGACGGCAGTATTCCCCCCCTTTTCCCCTGATGGCAGCACAGTTGTATGGTGTTTGATTCGCATTAGAATCACCGCATGGCAACACACAAGCAAACGCTCCCCAGCGCAGGCGTCGCTCTCGAGCCGGAACGGCAACGCATCAAGCCGCCCCCGCTCTACAAAGTGATGCTGCTCAACGATGATTACACGCCAATGGATTTCGTCGTGGTCGTGCTGGAGAAGTTTTTTCGCATGAGCCGCGAACAGGCCACCGTGGTCATGTTGAGGGTACATCGTCACGGCAGGGGGGTTTGTGGTGTGTTTCCGCGCGATCTGGCTGCCACCAAGGTCGAGCAGGTGGGTGTGTTTGCCCACCGCCATCAACACCCGCTCGCTTGCGTGATGGAAGAGAACTGAGGCTTTACTCGAAAGCGAAAGGACTAGGATGATTGCGCAGGAACTCGAAGTCAGCTTGCACATGGCCTTTGTCGAGGCACGGCAGAAGCGCCACGAATTCATCACCGTTGAGCATTTGCTGCTCGCACTGCTTGACAACCCGTCGGCCGCCGAGGTGTTGCGTGCCTGCGCCGCCGACCTCGATGCATTACGCCGCGAAGTCTCCGGCTTTGTTGACCAGCACACCCCCACCGTACCCGGCGACAACGAAATCGACACTCAGCCGACACTCGGATTCCAGCGCGTAATTCAGCGCGCCATTCTCCATGTGCAGTCCTCGGGCAAAAAGGAAGTGAATGGCGCCAACGTGCTGGTGGCGATCTTCGGCGAAAAGGATTCCCACGCGGTTTATTTTTTGCAGAAGCAGGGCGTCTCCCGCCTCGATGTAGTGAATTTCATCTCGCATGGCATCACCAAGACACCGCAGCCCGCCGGCAAGAGCGAGGAAACGCCCGAACAGGAAGCCG
This sequence comes from uncultured Rhodocyclaceae bacterium, assembly GCA_903930805.1. Classification (GTDB taxonomy): domain Bacteria; phylum Pseudomonadota; class Gammaproteobacteria; order Burkholderiales; family Rhodocyclaceae; genus Sulfuricystis. Next base: position 1,963 of record CAIYZZ010000459.1, read on the forward strand.
AAGCGCAGCAACAGAACAGCGCACTCGACAACTTTACGCAAAACCTCAACCAGCTGGCGCTGACCGGAAAAATCGATCCGCTCATCGGCCGCGACAAAGAACTGGAACGCGTCATCCAGACGCTCTGCCGCCGCCGCAAGAACAATCCACTGCTGGTCGGCGAAGCCGGCGTCGGCAAGACCGCGATTGCCGAGGGCCTGGCACGGCGCATCATCGAAAATCGCGTGCCGGAGATTCTTGCCAATGCCACCGTCTACTCGCTTGACATGGGCGCGCTACTGGCTGGCACCAAATACCGTGGCGATTTCGAGCAGCGCCTCAAAGCCGTTCTCAAACAACTCGCCGATGCCCCGAATGCCGTTCTGTTCATCGATGAGATCCACACCCTGATTGGGGCCGGTGCCGCCTCGGGCGGCACGCTCGACGCCTCGAATTTGCTGAAACCGGCGCTGGCGTCGGGTGCGGTGAAGTGCATTGGCGCCACCACCTACAACGAGTTTCGCGGCGTCTTTGAAAAAGACCATGCGCTATCGCGTCGCTTCCAGAAGGTCGAGGTCAACGAGCCGAGCATCGATGAAACCGTATCGATATTACGTGGCCTCAAGACCCGCTTCGAAGAGCATCACGGCATCAAGTACTCGGCCGCCGCCATCAGCAACGCTGCCGAACTCTCGGCCAAGTACATCACCGACCGCCATCTGCCCGACAAGGCCATCGACGTCATCGACGAAGCCGGCGCGGCGCAGCGCATCCTGCCTAAATCGAAGCAGAAGAAAGTTATTGGCAAGCAGGAAATCGAGGAAATCGTCGCCAAGATCGCCCGAATTCCGCCACAGCATGTCTCCGCCGATGACCGCTCGGCGCTGAAGAATCTCGACCGCGACCTGAAGAACATGGTCTATGGCCAGGATGCCGCCATAGAAGCGCTGGCCAGGGCGATCAAGATGTCGCGCTCCGGCCTCGGCAATCCGCAAAAACCCATCGGCAACTTCCTCTTTTCCGGCCCGACCGGCGTCGGCAAGACCGAGGTGGCACGCCAACTCGCCTACTGCATGGGCATCGAGCTGATTCGTTTCGACATGTCCGAATACATGGAGCGCCACGCCGTCAGCCGGCTGATCGGCGCGCCGCCGGGCTACGTCGGCTTCGACCAGGGCGGCCTGCTCACCGAGGCGGTGACAAAAAAGCCCCACGCCGTGCTGCTACTCGACGAAATCGAAAAGGCCCACCCGGACATCTTCAACATCCTGCTGCAGGTGATGGATCACGGCACGCTGACCGACAACAATGGTCGCAAGGCTGACTTCCGCAACATCGTCATCATCATGACGACTAACGCGGGCGCGGAGGCACTGCAAAAGACCACTATCGGCTTCACCACCAGCAAGGGTCAGGGCGACGAAATGGCCGACATCAAGCGCCAGTTCTCGCCAGAATTCCGCAACCGTCTCGACGCGATGATCTCAT
>CAIYZZ010000460.1 GCA_903930805.1 uncultured Rhodocyclaceae bacterium
ATATTAACGTATACCATACGCATTGGCATGCTGACACTCAATGTTGAAGTTTACGATTGGCGCTGCTGACACGGTCATCCATTTATCATTCTTTTAGCATGAAAGACAGCGCTGTCGGCGCTGATTGAAATTTGACCCACGGCTGGTCGCTGATTTTTAGATCTGCAATTGTGAATAAATACAACAAATAGCGGGGTTGAACTTGTGATCTTACTCTTTCACGAAGACCCTCAAAAAATCAATTGCCACCTTTCTTAGCGCAGTACTGACAGGAATCGGGGGGGACCATCCCAACAGGGATAGATTTTTATTTGTATCCAATTGCAGGGGACTAGAAAGACGGATTCCATATTCCTGCCTGCGCATTAAATATGCAGCTATTTTGAGCATAGGCCTCGGAATCGGTACTAATACCGTGCGCTTGCCCATACTTTCCGCCATCCGGTGCAGTAATTCCGAGACCGTCATATCGTCACCATCGCTTACCAGAAAAACCTGACCGGCCGCAGCCGGATGATGCAGACAGACTGCGATAAAACTCACAAGATTGTCTAGCGCCAACAAACTGCGTCGGTTATCAAGTCCCCCGAATGGCAGCGGCACCCCCTTCGCAATCCAATGCATCATCGTCTGGAAATTCGCTTTCACCCCGGGGCCATAGACGAGCGGTGGTCTGATTATGACGACCTCAAATCCCGTTTCTTCGGCCAACTTTAGCAACGCCTGCTCAGCCTCCAACTTGGAGATTCCATAGAGGTCTTCTGGTTGCGGTATGTCTTCCGGGGTAAAGGGTTGTCCTATGGGAGTCCTTTCCCCGTTGACCTTGATCGAACTCATAAAAACAAAACGGCGAACACCCGCTGCAACTGCTTGACGTGCTAGGTTCATGGTCAATGCCACGTTGATCCGGCGATACTCAGCCAAGGGATCAGCACAGGTATCGTGCATGACATGGACTCTGGCAGCAAGATGCACTACACAGTCGACATCTGCCAGTACAGCCAACCAGTCAGTCTTTTCACCAATATTCCCCATCTCGAGATAGTGAGTAGCATCAATTCGACTTGCAGGATCAAACTTGCGAACCGTACCTAGAACATGGAAACCGAGTAACGGCAATTCAGAACATACCGCCTGCCCGACAAAACCACCGGCACCCGTCACCAGAACTTTTTGACCTTGGCCAATTGCCCCTTCTCTTTGCAGATCACCTCGGGAAACTCGCGCCTCCAGAAATGGTTCTTTCGCCGTGCCGCTGCTAAAGATACCGCCCCACTTGCGCCAGTAATACCACCCCGATCTGACTGTGGCGAGCATCGAACGGATCGACTTATGCGTATTCCGACTCCAATTATGAACAACCACAACGGATGGAACATAATTCACCCGAGCAATCGTCAACATTCGCCGCCCGATATCTGCATCTTCGTAATGGAGAAATATTTTCGGGTCGAATCCGCCGATAGCCTTCAGCGGCGGCGTCCTAAAAAACATGAAGCAACCGGTCGGGTATTCCACCGGATGAATTTCCCTGCTGTAATCGCAATCACGCATCTCAAATTCATCAAGAACGAAGCGGAACCCTGACCTGACCCATTGAGGCGCAAAACTGCACAGATACATGACCAACAGCGTCGGGTTGCGTCTGCAAAGGTATTGCCTTGCGCCATCTTCGCCAACAACCGAGGGGCTCAGCAACCCGACATCGAGATGCGCCTCCATGTAATGCAACGCTTCGAGAAGTGCGTCTTCCCTAACAAATAGATCCGGTTTGATGACAATGTGGTAGTCAGACTGTGCGTTGTCGATAACAAGATTATTGCCTCTTCCGTAGCCCACGTTTCCTGATGAGCGCAACAGATTGATTTCCCAGTCCTGAAGTTTGACCCGAATACTCTCGAACCACTTGGCTATTTGACTGAACGCCCCATCATCGTCGGAGTTATCGACCAGCGTGAGACTTAGTTGCAAATCATTGTGTGCCTTGGCATGCCGTCCAGCCTGCTGCAACGCCAATACGGCCCCCTCAACCATCTCCAAGTCAATTTTATAAAGGACAAGCGATGCACTGATACTTATCGTGGGTCTCGGTAATCTGGTATCGACATACGCCATCAGTAGCGCCCGCCGCGCCACACATCGTCCATGACAGACTGCCACAGGGCAAGGCTGTTGCCCCATTTCGCCGCTTGCAAACTCATAATGTGACTTCGTTTAGATATACATTAATGCAAACACGGTGTAGTCGCTATTCCACTGGAGGTAAGCTCAACTTCCGGCTCAAATCAGCTCTTTCGGTAGCGGGAAATTAACGCTCTCCTCCGCTCCCCTGAGCGTTTGCACTGTTGTAGCGCCCAAGTCCTTGAGACGCTCAACCACTTCTACTACCAGAATTTCGGGGGCAGAGGCACCCGCTGTGACGCCAACGTCAGCATTTTCCATTAGCCAGGCGGGATCAATCTGTGTGGCGTGATCCACGAGATGGGCAGATACGCCGAGGTTTTGCGCGACTTCGCGCAGGCGGTTGGAGTTCGAGCTGTTTTGCGAACCGACGACGATGACCAGTCCAACACGGGAGGCAAGTTCCTTGACAGCATCCTGCCGGTTTTGCGTGGCGTAGCAGATGTCATCCTTCTTCGGCCCAACGATAGAGGGAAAGCGTGCGTGCAATGCCACCACGATAGCCGCCGCATCATCCACTGATAGCGTGGTCTGGGTGACATAGGCCAGGGGCGGCGTCCCGCCCTTTTCACCAAATCCTGCCGTCCCGCTACCACCGACTTTTAAGGTGGCCACATCTGCGACATTTTCAACCAGATGCATGCCGCAGTTACTTTGGCCCATGGTGCCTTCGACTTCGGGGTGCCCCTTATGGCCGATCATGACGATCTCGCGGCCAGATTTGCAGTGGCGGTCAACTTCCAGATGCACCTTGGTCACCAGCGGACAGGTTGCATCGAAAACTTTAAGGCCACGCCGATCAGCTTCGGCGCGCACGGTTTTCGACACACCATGGGCGCTGAAAATGACGGTGGCGCCGTCAGGCACCTCGTCGAGTTCCTCGACGAACACCGCGCCCTTGGCTTTCAAGTTGTCGACGACAAAGCGGTTATGCACCACCTCGTGCCGCACGTAGATCGGCGCACCGAACTTCTCCAGCGCCCGTTCGACGATGGCGATGGCACGCTCGACGCCGGCGCAGAATCCACGGGGATTGGCGAGAAGGATTTCCATTACAGGATGCCGATCACTTCAACTTCAAAACGGATCGACTTGCCCGCGAGCGGGTGATTGAAATCGATCAGCGCGGCGGTATCGTCGATCTCGCGCACCAGTCCGGCGAATTTCGCGCCCCCAAATTCGCTGGGCGCAGCAAACTCAACCAGCGTGAGCGGGCTGATATTGGCACCGCCGTTGGGCAGTTCGCTTTTCGGCAGGCGTTTCACCAAGTCGGGATTGTGCGGGCCAAACGCTTGGGCAGGCTCGAGCAGAAATACATGGCGCTCGCCCACCGGCAGGTCTTCGAGACAGGCTTCCAGCGGGGGGGCGAGTTCGCCGCTGCCAAGTTGCAGCGTCGCTGGTGTGGAACCGAAGGTAGCAATCACTTCGGTGTCGTCACCCGTAGCGACGCGGTAATGCAAGGTAACGAGGCTGTCGAGTTTGACACGGTCAGTCATTTGCAGCTTCCTTGAGCATGAGTTGTTGCCAGAGCAGCAAAGCGACACCAACGGTAATCGCGGAATCGGCAACATTGAACGCCGGCCAGTGCCAGCCAGCAATATGAAAATCGAGAAAATCGACCACCGCACCAAAGCGCAGCCGGTCGATGACATTGCCGAGCGCGCCCCCCAGCACGAGTGCCAGCGCGGTGGGCAGCAAGCGCTCGGCGACATGCTGGCGAATCATGACCACCAGCCACACGGAAATCGCCAAGGCCAGGCTAACGAAAAACGATTTCTGCCAGCCGCCCGCACCAGCGAGAAAACTGAATGCGGCGCCGCTATTGAACACCAGAACCAGATTGAAGAAGGGCAGCACCACGACGCTCTCATGCGGCTGGAAAGCAGCCAGCATCCACGCCTTGCTCACGAAGTCGGCAAAAATCACTGCACCGGCCAACGCCAGCCAGCAACTGAATCTAGGCAATCTCACGCTCCTCGCCCGTACCGAACAGATTGTTGGCACAGCGACCGCACAATTCGGGATGTTCGGCAGCATGATCGTGCTGACCAACGTCCTCACGCCAGTGCCAGCAACGCGCGCACTTGGTGTGGGGGCTGGGCATCACGAGGATATCTGCCATTCCATTGCTGGCGGCGGATCCGCCGGGTGCCGTCCCGCCAGCGCCGACTTTTTGCAGGGTCACTTTCGAGCAGATGAGCACGAACTTGAGGTCGTCGCCGAGTGCGGCGAGCAGGTCGTAGGTTTCACCGGGGGTGCGAATCACCACTTCGGCTTGCAGCGAGGAACCGACCTGGCCGGCCGCCCTCACCTCCTCGATCTTTTTCGTCACCTCGGAACGCACGGCGCGGATCGCCTGCCACCGTCCCACCAGCGCTGACTTTTCAGCAAGTTCCGGCAAGGTGTGCCAGGTAGCAAGCATCACGCTTTCGCCACCCTGTATCTGGATGATCTCTTCGGCGGTGAAGGAAAGGATCGGTGCCATCAGCCGGGTGAGGCTCTGCACGATGTGCCACAGTGCGCTCTGCGCGGAGCGGCGTGCGCGTGAGTCGACAGCCGCCGTATAGAGGCGATCCTTCAGAATGTCGAGGTAAAAAGCGCCAAGGTCTTCGGCACAGAAGTTTTGCAGCGCCTGCACGATCTTGTGAAACTCATAGCAATCGTAGGCAGACAGGCAATTGTTTTGCAGTTCGAGTGTCAGCGCCAGCGCGTAGCGGTCGACTTCCAACCATTGCTCGACCGGCAGCATTTGTGTCGCCGGGTCAAAATCTGCCGTGTTGGCGAGGAGAAACTTGAGGGTGTTGCGCAGGCGGCGATACACCTCGACGACGCGGTCGAGAATCTCCTTGGAAATAGTCAGCTCACCCGAGTAGTCGGTGGCGGCAACCCACAGGCGCAGGATCTCGGCAC
>CAIYZZ010000461.1 GCA_903930805.1 uncultured Rhodocyclaceae bacterium
TCATCTTCGGCGGCCGCCGCGCCACCACCGTACCGCTGGTTTATGAAGCCTTCAACTGGAACTTCGGCGTCTACATGGCTGCCACGCTCGGTTCGGAAACCACTGCCGCCGCTTTTGGCCAGCAGGGCGTAGTGCGCCGCGATCCCTTTGCCATGCTGCCTTTCTGCGGCTATCACATGGGCGATTACTTCAACCACTGGTTGCGCATGGGCCATGTCGTCGAGCACACACCAAAAATATTCTGCGTGAACTGGTTCCGCATGAACGAGAAAGGCGAATTCATGTGGCCGGGCTTCGGTGAAAACATGCGCGTACTTAGGTGGATCGTCGACCGTGTGCGTAGCCGTGTCGCAGCGCGCGAGACCGTGCTCGGCTGGATGCCGCGCTTCGAGGACATCGACTGGACTGGCCTGGACATCGGCAAGAGCGAATTCGAGTCGCTCACCCAGATCGACGCCGAAGCCTGGAAGCTGGAACTCGCGTCGCACAAGGATTGGTTCGACAAGATGGGCGAAAAGCTTCCGAAGCAATTGGCGCTGAAACGCGAACTGTTCGAGCTTGCCTTGATCGACTAAAAATCCGGCGCTGGCAGGACGACAAGGCGCATGCGGGGCGCAACACGGATGGGGGAAATCGCCCCCTTCCATGTCATGGAGTTGATGGCCCGGGCCAGGGCACTCGAAGCGCAGGGCCGCGACATCATCCATATGGAAGTCGGCGAGCCAGACTTCCCGACGCCGCGACCGATCATCGACACGGCACAGCGTTTCATCGCTGGCGGCCAGGTGTTCTACACGCATGCGCTGGGTTTGCCACAGCTACGCGAAGCCATCGCCGATTTCTACGCAACACGTTATGGCATCACGGTCGATCCCGGGCGCATCGTCGTCACCGCCGGCGCTTCGGGCGCACTGATGTTGGGGCTGGGTGCCTTGATCAGTCCGGGTGACGAATGGCTGCTCAGCGATCCGGGCTACCCCTGCAACCGCCATTTCGTGCGACTACTGGAGGGCGTGCCCCGCTCGCTCGACGTTGACGCCACAACCGACTTTCAGCCCACCGTCGAAAAAGTCGGCGCTAGCTGGACGGCAAAGACCCAAGGCTTGCTGGTCGCCTCACCCAGCAATCCGACCGGGACGCTCATCGACCCGGCGCTACTTGCCAGGCTATGGCAGGCGGTACATGCCCGTGGTGGCGCGCTGATTGTCGATGAGATCTATCACGGCCTCACCTATGGCATTGACGCACGGACTGCCCTGGAAATTTCCGACGAGATCATCATCATCAACAGCTTCTCGAAATACTTTGGCATGACCGGCTGGCGACTGGGCTGGTTGGTGGTGCCACCACATCTGGTGCGTGATGTCGAAAAGCTGGCGCAAAACCTTTACATTGCACCATCAACACCGGCGCAGCATGCGGCACTGGCGGCGTTCGCGCCCGAAACCATCGCCATCCTCGAGTCTCGCCGCAATGAGTTTCAGGCACGCCGTGACCTATTGTTACCCGGCCTGAAAAAGCTCGGCTTTCACATTGGCAGCGAACCACAGGGAGCCTTTTATATCTATGCCAACATCGGCGATCTGGACAAGGACAGCCATGCATTGGCCGAGAAGCTGATCGAACAGACGGGGGTGGCAGCAACCCCTGGGCTGGATTTCGGGATCAATGCACCCGAAAGGCATATGCGCTTTGCCTACACCGTCGCAGCCGAAAAGCTTGCCATCGGACTGGAACGCATGGAGCGCCACTTCGGGGCATAGCTTTCTGCCCGCCAAAAGAAAA
>CAIYZZ010000462.1 GCA_903930805.1 uncultured Rhodocyclaceae bacterium
ACGTTCTTTAGCGATACCTGGGCTTGGGACGGTACCAGGTGGCAGCAAAGATTGACGGATAGCGGTCCGTCGCCAAGGATCAGTGCGCGCATGGAGTACAACCCCGAACTCGGACAAATCGTTCTGGTCGGCGGATATGGCGCCAAAGACGTAGGCATGTCTCCGCCATTCCCCTACGTGTTCGATTATCGCGAGGAGACCTGGATCTGGGACGGCAGCAATTGGTCACAGCGGTTTCCCGATAAATCGCCGGAATTCTCCTATAGCTACGGCTTGGTGTACGACTCGGTTCACAAAGCGATGTTCGCCTCTCTGGGCGACAATTTGCATTGCGCCGACCGGGGGCCGCGAATCTACGCGCTGAAGCCGGGGCCCGGCGCGGTTCTGCTTGCATCCTATCGCACAGAGGTACCCGCTACTGCGGGCTCGGGATCTGTCGCTGTAACGGCGTCTGTTCCATGGAGCGCGAGCGCCGACTCCTGGATCACGATCACGGGCGGAGGAACAGGCAACGGCAGCGGTGTGTTGCGCTATCAGATTGCCGCAAACCCCTCGACCGCAGCGCGCACGGGAAAGATTGTCGTGAGCGACAAAGTATTCGTTATTAGTCAGGCAGGAACGCCGTAATCGGGTTGCCGCCGGCCCTGCGGTTAGCTGGCGCAAGGCTGGAACCTCCGATGCTGTTGCCTGGAATTTCATAGATAGAGTCGGGGGAGGCAGTTCCCATCTCACCTACTGCAGGCTCTTGGCCATGCTGCTCGGCGCTGGAATAGGAACATGGGCACGTGGGCGTCTTATGCGCCGTCAGTGATGAGTACGGTCACTGATCGTGATGGTGTTTGCTACTTTTCTGGTCAAGCAGCGTGATGGCGAGTAGGTGACCCCCCTCAGGGAACTTGAACAAACGCGCCCTTTGGGGGAGTCTCTGGTTACCAAGCCAAGAGACCATCCCAGTGTGCCATGCCCTACTGCAAGATTTCAACTTTTTCCGGTTGCTACTGCGCATCGACGAGGAACTAGCTGCTGAGGCGCGTGCAGCAGGCTGCCCATGCGGCGGTGTTCTGCACTGCGCCGACTATCCGCGAAAGCCGCGAGCGTGTCCGAGTGAGTTTCGAGCCGACTTTGATTCGCGCTTCAGTTTCTGTTGCAACCTGTGCCGTCTGCGCACGACGTCAATGTCCGTGCGCTTTCTGGGTCGGCGCGTGTATCTCGCGTTGGCGGTGGTGCTGGTGTCTGCCCGGCATGCCGGGCAGACACCAGCGGCGGCGCGGCTTTCCACCACGCTGGAGGTTCCGGTACGCACGCTGCAACGCTGGGGCCATTGGTGGCGAGAGCAATTTCCCCTGACCCCGCTGTGGCGATCCGCCTGCGGGCGCTTCATGCCCCCGGTTGCAACCGATTTGTTCCCCGCGAGTCTGCGGGAACGCTTTGCCGGCGATGCCGAAGAAGCGCTGATGCGACTGCTGATCTTCCTCGGTCCGGTCACGGTCAGGACGATCACATTGCATAAGGGTCGATGATCACCCGCAGAAGATGCGCATAGCCAACGCCGACGAGGGCCCGTAGCCTTCATTCCCAGTTGTGGCGCCCCCGGCGCCGCCTCACTGGGAGACCTCCTTGAGTACTGTCGTCGGTTCACCCAAACGTGATCGCTGGGCGCGCTTGCGCTTCTCAATCATCGGCCCCTTGCTAGCTGCACCGCCTGCTCCGGGGGATCTGATCGCGGCATTGACGGTGCTCGCCGCCAAGTTATGGCGACATCCGATCTCCGGCCTGGATATTTGCTTCGGTGTATCCACGTTGGAGCGCTGGTATTACGTCGCCCGTTCGGCTGCCGATCCGGTGGCCGCCCTCAGAAACCGTCTGCGCGGCAACATCGGTCGCTTCCCCAGCCTCGCGCCGGCGACCATCGACTGCCTGAAGACACAATATCGCGAGCATCCGGGCTGGACGATGCAATTGCATTTCGACAACCTGCGTGTCGCCCTGGTTGGCAGCGACTCGCCGCTTCCCTCCTACCCCACGATCCGGCGCTATCTCAAAGCGCAGGCGATGTTTCGGTGGGCGCATCCCAAACGCGCCACCGAGGGTGCACTGTTGGCCCGGGATCGGCTCGATCGGCTGGAGGTCAGGAGTTTCGAGGTCGAACACGTATCGGCGCTTTGGCACCTGGATTTCCATCATGGCTCACGCAAGGTGCTCAACCGCGCTGGCGCCTGGGTCAAGCCGATGCTGCTCGGTGTCATCGATGATCGCTCACGCCTGGTCTGCCACTTGCAGTGGTATCTCGACGAAACGGCCGAGAGCCTCATTCATGGTCTATCGCAGGCGTTCATGAAGCGCGGACTGCCGCGTGCCCTGATGACCGACAACGGTGCTGCCATGCTCGCTGATGAGACGGTTACCGGCTTGGCCTCCTTGGGTATCGTGCATCAGACGACGTTACCTTATTCGCCTTACCAGAATGCTAAACAGGAGTCCTTCTGGGGACGCGTCGAGGGACGCCTGATGGCCATGCTCGAAGGCAAAGAATCCCTGACCCTTGATCTGCTCAATCAGGCGACACAGGCCTGGGTCGAACAGGAGTATCACCGCAGCGTGCATACCGAGATCGGCACCACGCCGCTGACGCACTACCTTGCCGGACCCAATGTTCGGCGTGACTGCCCCAGTACCGCGGCGCTTGCTGCCGCCTTCCGCGTCGAGGTGGCGCGCCGGCAACGACGCTCCGATGGCACGGTGAGCTTGGCCGGCGAGCGCTTCGAGATTCCAGCACGCTATCGCCACCTCACCGTGGTTCACCTGCGTTACGCCCGCTGGGACTTGACCCAGGTCGATCTGGTCGATCCACGCACCGGCACCATTCTTTGCCCGGTGAAACCACTCGATAAATCCGCCAACGCCGACGGCCAGCGCCGGCGTCTCGTGCCGGTGAGTACCGATCTGTCGCCGCTACCACCTACCGGCATGGCGCCCCTGCTGCGCCAGTTGCTCGCCGACTACGCCGCCACTGGGCTGCCACCGGCCTATTTGCCACCACCTGAGAAGGACACCGCATGAATCAGAAACTCCTCGCCCTGTATGGGTTGAAATGGAACCCCTTCTCCCCCGAACTGCCGACCGAGGCGATCTACGTGCCACCGAGGATCGAGAACTTCTGCTGGCGCATCGAGCATGCTCAGATCCGCGAAGGCGGCTTCGCGATGATTCACGGCGGCCCGGGTACCGGCAAGAGCGTCGCTTTGCGCCTCTTGGCCGATCGTCTGTCGCGCCTGCCCGACATCACGGTCGGCGCGATCAATCATCCGCAGAGCAATCTGGCGGACTTCTATCGGGAAATGGGCGACATCTTTGCCGTGCCCTTGCGCCCGCACAACCGCTGGGGTGGCTTCAAGGCCTTGCGCGCGGTTTGGTTCGCCCATCTGGAAACAACTCGCCGTCGCGCAATCCTGTTGGTCGATGAGGCGCAGGAGATGAATTCGGCAGTCCTGTGTGAGTTGCGCTTGCTCGCCAGTGCGCGCTTCGATTCGCAGCCGCTCTTGTGCGTGGTATTGGCCGGTGATGCGCGCCTCATCGAGAAGTTGCGACGCGAGGAACTTACTCCCCTTGGCTCTCGCATCCGCACTAGGATGGCCACCGAGAATGCGAGCCGTGATGAGCTTCTTGCCTGCCTCAATCACCTCCTCGCCGGGGCCGGCAACGCTAGCCTGATGACGCCGCAGCTGCAGCATACCCTGTGCGATCACGCCGTCGGCAATTACCGCATCCTGACAACCCTCGCCGCCGAACTCCTCGCCGCAGCGGCACAACGCGACTTGCCGCACCTCGACGAGAAGCTCTACCTGGATGTCTTTGCCCAGCCCGAGATGCCCAAGCCGCGCCGTGTGGCCTCCGCTCGCTGATCGTCGACAGAACTTCTCATGCGACCCGATTCGTACCCTATCGAGATCTGCCTGCCCCCAATCTCCGATGAAGCCGTCGTCGAGATCCATGATTTCCTCAACGAATTCCTTCATCTCTTCGAATCCCACTACAGCGCTCAGATCCATCGCTTCTAAGAGGATCGATCCTTCGACAACCTCGCCCATCCGAATCCCCACAATCGCCCTCCGGACGACGATCCGCCTTTCTGATTGATTCGCAGTCGTTCAACACAAAGACGCCGTCGGCATCCATCTCCGACAGCGTCTTTACTTACCACACCAGCACCGTCAACCATCACCATACGTGAAAATCAGAACATCAAATCTGTTGACCACACTCAAAGACTCTGGGCATAGATAGATTGTAGATCGAGGACCCGCTTGCGCGCCTTTGGTTGTTCTCGACGGTTCCAAGGTTGACTAAATCCGGATATCTGCAGCGACGGGGAAGGTTTTCATCGGTCCAG
>CAIYZZ010000463.1 GCA_903930805.1 uncultured Rhodocyclaceae bacterium
AATGCCGCCTCACCAGCGCCGACTTTTGCCCATTCAGTCGATTCATTCTTGCATTCTGTGCAATGCTCGCTCAAAATGCAAGAATGATTGACCGAAAACTTTCCTCGCTTCTCTCCCTCAGATTCCAGCAGCAACCGGCTGCCGTGTTGCTCGGGCCACGCCAGGTCGGAAAAACCACGCTGGCGAGGGATTTCGCCGCCCACCAGCCCAATGCCCTTTTTCTCGACCTGGAACGAGAAACCGACCGGGCGCGACTGGCGAATATCGATCTGTTTCTTTCCCGCCACCGCGACCAACTATTGGTCCTGGACGAAGTCCAGGCCATGCCGAACCTGTTTGCACAGTTGCGGCCAGAAATTGATAGTGATCGCCGCCCCGGGCGTTTCTTGCTGCTGGGCTCGGCAAGCGGGCCTTTGCTGCGGCAATCCGCCGAGTCGCTGGCCGGACGCGTTGCCTATCTGGAACTGACGCCTTTTCTGCTTGCAGAAACAACCGATTTGTCATCTCCTGATATCGCACTGCAAACTGGCATGCTGTGGTCGCGGGGCGGCTTCCCGCGCAGTTTTCTTGCAGCGGACGAAGACGAATCGATGGCTTGGCGCATCGATTTTATCGAAACGTTTCTGGCACGCGACCTGCCCCAACTCGGCGTCACCATTCCCGCCGAGACACTACGCCGCTTCTGGCGCATGTGCGCCCACCTGCACGGGCAGCTGTTCAATGCGTCGCAACTTGGCTCGGCTTTGGGCGGCGTCGCCCATACCACCGTCGGGCGTTATTTAGACTTGCTCGTCGATGCGCTCGTGTTGCGCCGTTTGGAGCCTTTTTTCGCCAACGTCGGCAAGCGGCTGGTGAAATCGCCCAAGATCTATATCCGCGACAGCGGCATACTGCACGCACTGCTTGGCATTCAGAACCTTGATGAGTTGCAAGGCCACCCTGCCGCCGGGTTTTCTTGGGAAGGCTTCGTTATCGAGCAAATACTCGCCACCCTGCCACCCTTGGCAACGGTGGGGTTTTACCGGACTTCGGCTGGCGCAGAGCTTGATCTCGTGGTGGAGCATGCCGATCGCCGCATCGGTTTTGAAATCAAGCTATCTTCCGCCCCCGTCGTTTCCCGAGGGTTCTGGAATGCCTGCGAAGACTTGGGGCTTGCACGTGCCTATGTTGTCGCACCGGTCATGGCTCCCTATCCGCTAGCGGAGAACGTGGAGGTTATCCCCCCCTTCATGCTTGACCGGATATTCGAACTGTCCCACTCCATTTCTGCCTCTCGGACAAACAATGAAACACCGTAAACCAGTACAACAGCAACCAAGGCGTCATGGTTCAGCAACGCAGTCCGATGCACTGCCACCGCCCGTAGTCCAGCAACTTGTCACCCTGTTTAATACCGGGCAGTACGTTGAACTGGAAAGCCAAGCACGCTTACTTGTTGAGCAGTATCCGCTTTCAGGGTTCGCTTGGAAGGTGTTGGGGATTTCTCTGAAGATCCAGGGCAAGGAGGGGCTGCTGGCCCTTCAAAAAGCGGCGGACCTATTGCCTGGAGATGTCGAGGCGCACATTAACCTGGGCATTGCCCTTAACGATCTCGGACGCCTGGATGACGCCGTCGCGAGTTTCCGCCGGGCGCTGAAGATCAAACCGAAGTTCGCCGAGGCGCACAGCAACCTGGGGAATGCCCTGAGCAATCTTCGGCGCATGGATGACGCCGTAGCGAGTTACCGTCGAGCGCTTGAGATCAAGCCGGACAACGCCGAGGTACTCAACAACCTGGGTAATGCACAGAGCGATCTCGGACGCCTGGCGGATGCCGCCGTAAGTTATCGACGGGCACTGGAGATCAAGCCGGATTACGCCGAGGCACACAACAATCTGGGCATTACTTTGAAGAATCTCGGGCGTTTGGAGGACGCCGTGGCGAGTTACCGCCGGGCGGTGGAAATTAAACCGGATTACGCCAATGCACACAACAACCTGGGCGTTGCCCTGAATGGCCTTGGGCACCTGGATGACGCCGTGGCGAGCTACCGGCGAGCTCTGGAGATCAAACCGGATTACGCCGAGGCGCACAGCAACCTGGGCATTGCCCTGATCAATCTCGGTCGCCTGGATGACGCCGTGGCGAGTTGTCGCCGGGCGCTGGAGATCAAACCGGATTACGCCGAGGCGTACAACAACCTGGGCGTTGCCCTGAACAATCTCGGGCACCCGGAGGACGCCGAGGCGAGTTGTCGCCGGGCGCTCGAGATCAAGCCGGATTACGCCGAGGCGCACAGCAACCTGGGGAATGCCCTGAAAAATCTCGGCCGCTTCGATGAGGCCGTGGCGAGCTACCGCCGGGCACTGGAGATCAAACCGGATCACGCCGAGACACACAGTTACCTGGGCATTGCCCTGAAGCGTCTCGGCCGCCTGGATGAGGCCCTGGCAAGTTACCGCCGGGCGCTGGAGATCAAGCCGGATTACGCCGAGGCGCACATCAACCTGGGCAACGCCCTACAGGATCTCGGGCACCTGGATGACGCCGTGGCGAGTTTCCGCCGGGCGCTGGAGATCAAACCGGATTACACCGAGGCCTACAACAGCCTGCTCTTCGCAAGCAATTACCTGCCCGACCAGCCTGCTGAAATGTTGCTGACCGCTTCACAAAACTATGGCGAGCTGGTTGCACGAAAAGCCCGCCCCTATGGAGACTGGCACAACGTTCCTGATGCAGGCCGAAGCTTGCGCGTAGGCTGGGTATCCGGGGATTTGAGCAATCACCCGGTCGGCTACTTTGTTGAAAGTTTGTTGGCAACATTGGCAACTGATGCGGCTGGTCGCATTGAGCTTTTCGCCTACCCGAGCCATTTTAAAACCGACGCGCTGACCGAAAGGATAAAGGCCTGCTGCCACGGCTGGCACTCGGCGGTAGGACTTTCAGACGAACGCCTGGCCGGGCGGATACGTGAGGACGGCATCGATATTCTGATCGACCTTTCGGGACACAC
This sequence comes from uncultured Rhodocyclaceae bacterium, assembly GCA_903930805.1. Lineage (GTDB taxonomy): Bacteria > Pseudomonadota > Gammaproteobacteria > Burkholderiales > Rhodocyclaceae > Sulfuricystis. Next base: position 2,994 of record CAIYZZ010000463.1, read on the forward strand.
AGCACACAACCGCCTGCCGCTGTTCGCCTGGAGACCCGCGCCCGTGCAGGTAACCTGGCTAGGCTATTTCGCCACCACCGGAGTTGCGGAAATCGACTACCTGATTGCGGATCCCTGGACGCTACCGGAGCGCGAGGAGATTCATTTCACCGAAAAAATCTGGCGGCTGCCCGAAACGCGGCTCTGCTTCACCCCCCCGAATGTGGATGTACCTGTATCTCCGCCCCCCGCACTGACAAATGGGCATATCACCTTCGGGTGTTTCAACAATCTGACCAAGATGAATGATGCCGTCGTCACGCTTTGGGCGCGGGTATTGCAGTCGGTGACGGGAAGTCGTTTGTTCCTCAAAGCCAAACAACTCGGTGAAGCATCCGTCAGGCAAAGTGTCCTCGACCGCTTTGCCGCTCATGGCATAGAGGGAGAACGATTGATTCTGGAGGGCGCGTCACCCCGGGCGGAATATTTAGCTGCCTACAGCCGTGTGGATGTAGCCCTGGATCCATTCCCATTCACGGGCGGCACCACCAGTGCAGAAAGTTTGTGGATGGGTGTGCCGGTATTGACCTTGGCGGGAGATCGCTTCGTCTCTCGGCAAGGTGTTGGCCTGATGATGAATGCCTGCCTGCCCGAATGGATCGCCGCCGATGCCGATGACTACGTGGCAAGGGCAGTTTCACATGCCGGCGACCTGCAACGCTTGTCTATGCTACGCGACGGGTTGCGGCAACAAGTGCTGGCGTCGCCAATCTTCGACGCCAAGCGGTTTGCCCAATATTTCGAAACCGCGTTGCGAGGCATGTGGGCACAATGGTGCGCTCGACAATCAAATCAGGATGACTCAACCCAATCGCTCATCCAGTTTTTTTGACACCCGGGCAATAACCCCGGCCCAATCCCCCGGCGAATGCTGACGAAACAATCGCACGGAGGGATACCACGGGCTGTCCTCGCGGCCGACAAACCAGCGCCAATCCGAGAAATGCGACAGGAGCACCCAGGTCGGTCGCCCCATCGCGCCGGCCAGATGGGCAACCGATGTGTCGATGGTGATCACCAGATCCATCAAGGAAGCCAAGGCCGCCGTATCGGAGAAATCCTGAATGCGATTGCCGAAATGGATAATCGGCAGCGTTGCCAAGGCCTCCCTATCCGACTCCAGAACCTCCGGTTGCAGGGAAACGAACTGAATGCCTTGAATATCAAGCAAGGGGGCAAGGGCACCCAGCGGGAAACTGCGCGGAAGTTTGCGGCGCTGATCACCCTTTTTCCGCTGGCTTCCGGACCAGGCAAGCCCGACGCGCAGGCCTGCGAACTTTCCCAGCACCTGTTGCCACATTGCACGAAGCTCAGTCGTTTCTTTCAAATAGGGGACATGTGCCGGAATCGAATCCATGTCTGTCTTCAATAGTCCGGGTAGGGATAACAACGGGCAGCACAGATCATGGGCTGGGCGACCCTCGCCTTGGGCGATGACCTGATCTACCCCGGGCAGGGATCTCATCAGGCTGACCAAAGGTTTTTGGACTTCCAGAATGACCTTTGCTCCCCGATCAGCCAATACAGAAGCAAAGCGACCGAATTGGAGCGTATCGCCAAATCCCTGCTCGGCGACCAGCAGCACCGACCGCCCCCGGATATTCGTTTCAGGGGTCAGCATTGGTTGCTGCAATCCCATAGCTGCTTGGGTGCCTTGATTGGTCGGCAATCGCCAGCGCCACTCATACGCTTCCCAGCCCTCGGGCAAATCCCCCTGCATCAGAAGGCATAGTCCGCGGTTCCAATGAGCCTCCGCGTAGCCCGGACGCAATTCAAGCGCCCGCCCATAGCTGGCAATCGCCTCGTCCAGGCGGATCTGCTCCTGAAGCACATTGCCCCGGTTGTAATAGGCCTCGGCGTAGTCTGGATCGAGTTGGATAGCCTGGCCGTAGCTGGCCAAAGCTTCATCTAGCTGCCCCAGTACTGCCAAGGCATTGCCACGGTTGTTGCAGGCCTTGGCATAGTCGCAACGCAGCAACAGGGCCTGATCAAAGTCGGCAAGAGCATCATCTGGCCGGTCGAGTTCCAGTAGCAACAGGCCCCGGTTATTAAGCGCCTCGGTGAAATCAGGCCTCATGCGGAGTGCAAGGTCGAAGATATTGAGGGCTTGCTCCCTATCGCCGAGTTCCCAACAAGACAACCCAAGCAACAATAATGTATCGGTCTTGGAAGGATCCGACTCCAGAATGATGCGGCAAGCCACTGCGGCGTCTTTGAAGCTGCCCGCTTCGTAAAGCTGCACGGCCAGGGTGTGCGCTTGGGCCAGTGGGTATTGTGACAAGGGGGATAAGGCTATTTTTTCTGGCAATGGACATCCCTTCCTGAGCGGGGCGGCAATTTACGGCAATCCTTGCCGGTTCTTGAGCAGATTAAGGGAAATCCCCACAAATTTTCTACCTGGCACACCGGTTGCTATATCCAATCCAGAAACCCTCGTCGCCTGATCGAGTCAGCCGACAGATATAAGGAACTTCATCCGCAATTGCCAGGAGAAGCATCATGCCACAAGTCATCAATACCAACGTTCCGTCGCTAAACGCCCAACGAAACCTGAACAGGTCACAGGCCGATCTGGCTATCTCGCTGCAGCGCTTGTCTTCTGGATTACGGATCAACTCGGCCAAGGACGACGCGGCAGGCCTGGCCATTTCGGAGCGCATGACCACCCAGATCCGCGGGCTGGATCAGGCACGGCGCAACTCGAATGACGGCATTTCCCTTTCACAAACGGCTGAAGGCGCCTTGCAGTCATCCGGGGATATTCTTCAGCGGATTCGCGAGCTTTCTGTTCAGTCGCTGAACGCCACAAACTCCACCAGCGACCGGGGCGCGTTGAACGCTGAGGTTCAGCAGTTGTTGCAGGAATTGCAACGCGTTGCGGGCAGCACCGAGTTCAACGGACAAAAACTGTTGGATGGCTCCTTTACCGCAGCCACCTTCCAGGTCGGCGCCAACGCCAACCAGACGATTACCGCAACCTCTGGAAACTTTAATACCAACGCCTACGGCAATTACCGTTTGGGCGGGCTGGCAGCCTATACCCAGACGGGCCCAGGCGACATGGTCAAAGGATCCACCGAGGCCAGCCAGATGGTTACCGTAGGAACTACTGGCGATACTTCGGCGATTACTTCCGGATCGATTACGGTTGCCTCGGCAGCCGGGACGAAAGACATCGCTATCGCTGCTGGGCAAAGCGCTGCCACGGTCGCCGCTGCCGTCAATGATGCCAATCTCGGTATCCGCGCATCGGCCATCACTCAGTTTGTACTGGGTGCAAACGATGCTGCAGGCGCTGCAGCCACAAGTGGTACCGCCTTTGCCCAAGGCATGAGCTATAGCTTCCTGATGTCCTCTGATGTAAGCGGCAACAACGGCACCCCGCCCGCATCGGGTTACATTACCGTTGCCTTTACCGTCGGCGGGGCAACTTCCGGAAGCATCGCGTCGGCAGCCTCGGATCTGAACGCTGCAGCCCAAGCCTTCAACGATGTCTCGGGCAAGACTGGTTTTGTTGCCAAAGTCGTTAAAACCGACAACGGGCATTTTGGCCTCTCGCTCACGAGCGAAACGGGGCAGGATATTCGCATGGTGAATAACTCTGCCACTGGCCAAACTGTCACCATCGAATCCGCCAAGGCCTTCGACGGCGACACAACTACAAATAGTGCGGCAACCAGCGGTTCCCTGACAGCCAACCCCGCTGCGACCACCTGGACTGCCGGTGCGGGCACCTGGATCACCGGCCAGCTGGTTCTCGATTCCTCCACCTCCTTCTCGGTGAAGGCAACCACCGCAGCCAATTTCATGAAATCTGCAGGCACCACCTACGCCGGACAACTTCAGGCAGTGGAAAAGCTTGACCTCAGTACGGTGGAATCCTCAACCCGGGCTTTGGCGCTGGTCGATTCGGCTCTCGCGGCAATTATCGGGCAACGGGCCCGCTACGGCGCACTGCAGTCGCGCTTTGAAACCGCGATCCAGAATCTGCAAACCAACTCCGAAAACCTGAATGCCGCCCGTTCGCGGATCCGTGATGCCGATTTCGCCCAGGAAACAGCCAACCTGACACGGAACCAGATTCTGCAGCAAGCAGGCATAGCGATGCTGTCGCAGGCGAATGCGATGCCACAGCAGGTACTCAAGTTACTCCAATAAGTTTGAAGAAAAGTCGGCGCTGGCAAAACGGCGGGGAGCAATCCCCGCCGTTTTCTTTTCAACAACACATTAAAGTTTTCCTGCTCCTCTCCGATAAAAGGTCTGTACGCAGCTTAACGCTACTGAACAATCTGCTAGATCGGCAACCGAAATTACCGTGCCGGAATGGCTAACCCTCTGAAAGGAGTAGGAAAATGGCACAAACAATCAACACCAACGTTCCCTCGCTGAACGCGCAACGCAACCTGAACGCCTCCCAGACGGGGCTGACTGTCTCACTCCAGCGCCTGTCTTCTGGCCTGCGCATCAACTCCGCGAAAGACGACGCCGCCGGCCTCGCGATTTCCGAGCGCTTTACTGCCCAGATCCGCGGCCTCGACCAGGCCCGCCGTAACGCAAACGATGGCACCTCTCTCGCGCAAACAGCTGAAAGCGCGCTGCAGTCCTCCGGCGACATCCTCCAGCGTATTCGCGAACTGTCCGTGCAGTCATTGAACGCAACAAACTCGACCAGCGACCGCGGCGCCCTGAACGCTGAAGTTCAAAGCCTGCTGCAGGAATTAAGCCGCGTTGCTGGAACTACCGAGTTCAACGGCCAAAAGCTGCTAGATGGTTCCTTCACTTCTGCAAATTTCCAGGTCGGTGCCAACGCCAACCAAACCATCACCGCAACCACCGCCAACTTTAGCAACAACCGCTATGGCAATAACCGCATGGGCTCTTCGATTGCAGAGAGCACGGGCGGCCCTGGTGACTTGGTGCTGGGCTCTGCCACCACCG
>CAIYZZ010000464.1 GCA_903930805.1 uncultured Rhodocyclaceae bacterium
GATACAGCATGGTGACGGCCAGCACCCAGCCGACCGCCCAGGCGAAACGTTTCTGCGATGCGCCGGCGTATTCTGGCGCCTGCTTGCGCACGGCGAAGCGGCCGACGATAAAGCTCGGTGAAAACTTTGGGTTGATGAAAATGCGAATCGTGAAATCGATCAGGAAGGCGATCACGAAAATGCGCGTCAGGCGAAAGTTACCCATCAGCCATGCGTTCATGAATGACACCAGGGCGAAGAAGAACAGGATGCCGGCGGCAGCGCGCACCTCGCGCTCGTTGAGCACGGGCACGTCGTAGCCTGCCACCGTTTCACCAAAGCCAAAAATTCTTTGCATGCACCGCCCCACGATTTTCAATTATGGACCGTATCGTATTTCACCGGGTGATCAGAATGGCGCAACTTTACCTTGAGTTACAAAACCACTGGTGCCAAGGGTATAAATGCCGACCATGAAAAACTGTTCCCGCCACCATGCTATTTGAAGTCTCCGGCGTGACGGCTCCGCTTTGGCTGCCGCCGTTGGTCGCCTTTGGTATTTCCTTCTTCACTTCGATGGTCGGTGTCTCGGGCGCATTCTTGTTGCTGCCATTCCAGATGAGCGTGCTCGGTTATGTTGCGCCCTCGGTGTCGGCGACGAATCTCGTCTTCAATCTGGTTGCCATTCCCAGCGGCGTCTGGCGCTATGCTCACGAGGGACGCATGGACTGGCGGTTGGCATGGCTCATTGTCGTCGGTACCTTGCCGGGCCTGCTGGCCGGCTGGTGGCTGCGGGTGCATTGGCTGGTTGATCCGCGCGCCTTCAAATTTTTTGCCGGTCTGGTGCTCATGCTGCTGGCGCTGAAGCTGCTGCGTGCTGCGCCTGATGCGAGCGGCGCGTCCGCGCCCGCGAACTTCTCTACCCGCCCGGTATTTTTGCTGGCACTGGTGATCGGCGTCATCGGTGGTGCCTATGGTATCGGTGGTGGCGCGTTCATGGCCCCCTTTCTGGTTGCACTTTACGGTTTGTCGCTGCATCGTATCGCCGGTGCTACATTGTTCAGCACGCTGGTGACCTCGGTGGTTGGTGTTGCCCTCTACCAGTTTTTGCCGGCACCGCACGGCGTTGAAACGCGCCCGGACTGGCTGCTCGGCATCCTCTTCGGCATCGGCGGTGCGGCGGGCATGTATGCCGGGGCACGGCTGCAGAAGCATGTGCCGCAACGCCTGCTCAAGCGGGGGTTGGCCGTGGTACTCGGGCTGCTGGCGGTGCAGTATGTTGGCCAGTGGCTATTGCCTTAGCCGATGCCAAGCAGGCGCGCAATCTTCTTGACCGGCGTATCCCCGCACCAGGCATACAGCGCGTCGTACATCACCATGCCATGCTTCAGCATTTCGTGATCGTCGGTGAAGTTGAGCGACAGGCCCTTGGAGATCGCCAGTAGGCCGGCGGCTTCCTTGGCCAGTTGCGGGGCGCCGCAATCGGCCGCGCGTACGATCAGCGCGAGCTTGTTGAGCGTTGGGTCGTCGATTTGATATTTGGCGATGAAGGCGTCGAAGCTGCACTGGTCGCCGTGGTGACCGAGTTCGACACCCGAGACGTCGTAGGGAATCGCACCCGTTTCTGCAGCAATGCGCATGACATCGCCGCCCGGTACGTAGAGAAAATCGGGCGACTCATCGATGAAGCGCGCAACCAGCCACGGGCAGGCGATGCGGTCGATCTTCGGGCGTTCGCGGGTGATCCATTTCATTTTCTTCTCCTCAACGGATGAATGACAGAGCCAGACCCAGCGCAGCGCAGATGCCGATCACCTTCATGATGTCGGCCTTGTATTTCCACAGCGCAACAAAGGATGCGGCGGCGATGACGACGGGAATGGCGTCGAAGGGTCCGGCGAAGGGCGTGGTATCCGTTGCCTGCGGCCAGAAGGTGTGCCAGGCGAAGAACACGGCGAGGTTGAGGATGACACCGACGACCGCTGCCGTGATGGCGGTGAGCGGCGCGGTGAATTTGAGCTCGCCGCGCGTGGATTCGATCATCGGCCCGCCGGCGATGATGAAGAAGAAGCTCGGCAGGAAGGTAAAGAAGGTGGCCACTGCTGCGCCCACGATGCCAGCAGCGACGGGGTTGCCCAGCACCGATTTGGTCACGCCGCCCATGTAGCCGACCCAGGTAACGATCATGATTAGCGGCCCCGGTGTGGTTTCGCCGAGCGCGAGGCCGTCCATCATCTGCGGGCCGGTGAGCCAGCCGTAATGTTCGACTGCACCCTGATAAACGTAGGGCAGCACGGCGTAGGCGCCGCCAATGGTGAGGAAGGCCGCACCGGTGAAAAATTCGCCCATGTTGTAGAGATCGCTGCTGCCGCTCAACAGCAACAGCAACACCGCCCCGATCAGAATGAAGATGACAGTGGTGGCGACGAGTTTGCCCCAGGTGAACTTGGCGTGTGGCGGCGGTGGTGTGTCATCGTCGATGATCGCCGGGCCGTGTGCCTTGCCCGCAGCACCGTGCCCGCCGCCGGCCTTGAACTTGGCCGGCATCAGCTTGCCGCCGATGGCACCCAGGATGGCGGCTGCAAAGACGATCCACGGAAAATCGAGCTTGAAGAAAAAGATGCCGACGAACGCGAGTGCGGCGATCGCCATCAGTACCTCGTTCTTCAGCGCCTTGCTGCCGATGCGCCAGGCGGCGAACAGCACCACGGCGACGACCGCCGGTTTTATGCCGTAAAAGATACCCTGTACCGCCGGGACATCGCCGTAGCTCAAGTACACCCCTGCCAGCAGTGAGAGCAGCACGAAGGCCGGCAGGAAAAACAGCACACCCGCCATCACCGCGCCCGTAATGCCGTGCATCAGCCAACTGATGTAGATGGCGAGTTGGATCGCTTCCGGCCCCGGCAGCAGCATGCAGAAATTGAGCGCGTGCAGGTAGCGGTGCTCGGAGATCCAGCGGCGGCGTTCGACGAGTTCCTGGTGCATCATGGCAATCTGTCCGGCCGGCCCGCCGAAGCTGATGAAGCCGAGCTTCAGCCAGTATTTGAAGGCTTCGCCAATGGTGGGCACCGGCGGGGGTGTGATGGGGATGGCGGCATCACTCATGGTCGTTCTCCTTGCAGTAATTTGTATAAAGGCCGTCAAAGACGCGGCTCGCTTCGGCCAGTAGTTGGTCGTCGTCGGGGGCAGAGGCGCGCAGGCCGGCCAGAACGGCTTCGATGCCTGCGGCTTCGGCTACCGGCGCCCCCCCCACGTCGAGACAATGCACGATGGTGGCGATGCGGGCGATGGCGGGGTCGGCATCGAGGCCGAAGCTTGCTGCCAGCACCTCGAAGGTAACGCGCTCGGGTGCGTTGTCAGCCGGGGCGATGTGGGTGAAGGTCGCGCCGTCGAAGTCGAAACCGAGCGCATCCGGCGGGCAGTCGGCCGGTGAGGCGAGCCAGAGAAAGCAGGCTTGCGGGTCGATGAAGCGGCGGATGATCCACGCGGACGCCATGCGATCCACCCAGAGGTGCTTGCGCGTCGCCCAGGTCCGCCCCGAAAAGTCGGCGCTGGCGAGACGGCGTATTGCGCTACCGGAGGCATGCGGTTCGCCGGGCGAGAGCCGTGCGGATAGATCGGCCAGCGCCTGGCGCGCCTGATCCTGGGCCGCAGCGGGGAAATAGTCAGTGGCGACCAGCGCGGCGAATTCACGCGTCAGACGTCGCAGCGTTTTTTCATCGACCGTTGCCAGGCGGATGGCGGCGATCAGAGCGCCATAGTCGGCGCTGAGGTCGAATAGTTGGCGAAAGCCTGTGTCCTGTGCGCCATTGGCGGCGATGTGCAGCACTTCCGCGCTGCCCTCGGCGGCGCGCACCTCATCCGCCAGCGCCCGCAGGGTCGCATCGGTATCTTCGCGTGCCGGCAGCAGATACACGCCGTCGCGCAAGGTGGCGCAGCCCAAGGCCTTGAGGGCGCGCCACAGGCGCATGCGCGCGGCGGTGTTGCGCGCGGGCAGGGTGGTGACGAGGGCAAGCCATTCGACGAGTTCAATCATGTAACTAACTCTACATATATGTAGAGATAATTACAAATATTTTTACAAAACAAACACGCGCCACCTCGTCTGTCGCGAAAACGAGATTCCCTTTGCTCACGCCAACTTTTCCACTAGCCGGGTAATCTCATGCAGGTTGAAGCGTAATCATCCAACGTAAAAATATTGACGAGAAAGCTCGTATCTGCTTAACATGCAACGAGTTATCCATGAAAGTATCTTGTCAAATGAGTCGCTCATCTAGTCTTGCGCTGGAGCATGTCGTGACTGCCGTGGTCGATGCTGGTCCCGGAGGTGTCGAACCGGAAGTGCTTGCACAGGCCTTTGCCGGTGTCAGCCGCTCGACGCTCAATCGCCGCTTGCGCGATCTGGTGGTGCTGGGGCGCGTCAAGGCGCTGGGGCAGGGGCGGGCAACGCGCTATGTTTCTGCTGCGCCGTTCCCGGTCGAGGCGGTGGTGCGCTACTTTGAGACGGACTGGCTGGCGCGCCCGGCGGTGCGTTTTCGCGATGAACTGTTGCGCCCCGATCCGCTCATCGATGCTGACAAGGTCGCGCGGCTAAAACGTTTGCAGGGCAAGGCGCGCACGCTTGACCGCAAGTTTCTGGCGGATTTTCTCATCGACTTTTCGTGGGCGTCATCCGTGCTCGAAGGCAGTACCTATTCGGCCATCGACACGCAGGCGCTGATCGAATATGGCCAGCGCAATCCAGACAAACCGGTCGAGGATGCGCTGCTGATCCTGAACCACAAGAACGCCATCGAAAACTTGTGGGGGCAACGCGAACTATCGGTGGCAGCGCTGTGTCGCCTGCAATCCCTGCTCACCGATCGTCACGGTTTGCCCGAGGCCGAGGATTCCGATCATTTTCTGCCAGAGGCACAACGTGGCCGGCCGCGAGAATTCGAGGATGTGCGGTTGGGACGGTCGGCGTATAGCCCGCCTTTCAGACCGGGCACCGGTTATGTCGGCGCGGCGCTCGCCGAAATCGTTACCACGGCCGCGAGGCTAGAATCAGTGGCAGCGGCGTTTTTCCTGATGACGCGTATCCCCTATCTGCAAGCCTTCGCCAACGGCAACAAGCGCACCGCGCGCCTGGCCGCCAATATTCCCTTGCTGGCCGCCGGTCTCCTGCCGCTTTCCTTCGTCGATTTTCCCAAGGCTGATTACGTTGCCGGCATGGCAGCGTTTTACGAACTGGGCGATATCCAGATCATCGAACGCGTATTCATCCAAGGTTACGCGCGATCCATCGTGCGCGGCAGCGACCTGCCGGCACGACTGCGCGTTACCGGCCTGCGCATGGACGAACTGGTGCCGGAACTGGTGCGCTTCGTCCAGGCGGGCCATCTGCCAGAGACAGCGAACGCGGCGGCCTTCCTCGGCGAGTGAAGCGGGCACGCCGATCAAGGACTGCGCAAAAGTAGGCACTGGAGGGCGTTCCGAATGAAGCTACTCCATTGGGTGATCCTTGACGCAGATCAAAGGCCATTATCGGAGCATGGCTAAACTCGCCTGCGTTTAATTCAAGAAAGACAAGAAATTGAAAACGGGAGAAACCTTCTTCGAAGCCATTCGGGAGAGGGGCGTTTCGCGCCGTGACTTCCTCGGCTTCTGTGGCCTGATGGCCACCTACATGGGGCTCGGCCCCGATGGCATCGGCCTCGTCGCCCATGCGCTCGAAAACAAGCCGCGCATTCCCGTCCTCTGGTTGCACGGCCTTGAATGCACTTGCTGCTCCGAGAGTTTCCTGCGCTCCGGCCATCCGCTGGCCAGCGACATCATCATGACGATGATCTCGCTCGACTACGACGACACCATCATGGCGGCAGCGGGACATCAGGCCGAGCAGATCGTCGAGGACATCATCCGCGAATACAAGGGCAACTATCTGCTGGCGGTGGAGGGCAACATTCCCCTTGCCAATGACGGCATGGCCTGCATCGTCGGCGGTCGGCCGTTCAAGGATCAGTTTGCCGAGGCTGCACGCCACGCCAAGGCCATCATTGCCTGGGGTACTTGCGCCTCCTCCGGTTGCGTGCAGGCTGCCAAGCCGAATCCGACCAAGGCGACGCCGGTGCATAAGTTGGTGACGCACGTGCCGGTCGTGAATGTGCCGGGTTGCCCGCCGATTGCCGAGGTGATGACGGGTGTGATTACCTACATGCTGACCTACGATCGTTTGCCCGAACTCGACCGCCTGCTGCGGCCGAAGATGTTCTATTCGCAACGCGTCCACGACAAGTGCTACCGTCGTGCCCACTTCGATGCCGGCCAGTTCGTCGAGAGCTGGGATGACGAAGGCGCGCGGCAAGGCTGGTGCCTCTACAAACTGGGCTGCCGTGGCCCGACCACCTACAACGCCTGCGCCGCCATCGGCTGGAACGAGGGCACGAGTTTCCCGATCAAATCGGGGCATGGCTGCATTGGCTGTTCCGAAGAAGGTTTCTGGGATCGCGGACCGTTCTATGAGCGTCTGCCGAACATGATGCAGTGGGGCGTCGAGTCGAATGCCGACAAGGTCGGCGTTGCTGCAGCCGCTGCGCTGGCAGGCGGTATTGCCGTACAGGCCGGTGCGACCATCCTCAAACGCATGGTCACCGGCCGCAAGACCGAAAACTCTGACTCCGACAAAGAAAACACATGAGCCGCACCACTACTCCCAACGGCTTCGAGCTCGACAGCTCTGGCCGCCGCGTCGCTATCGACCCCGTGACCCGCATCGAGGGCCATTTGCGCATCGAGGTGAATGTCGATAGTTCCAACGTGATTCGCAATGCTGTCTCGGTCGGCACCATGTGGCGCGGCCTCGAGATCATCATGAAGGACCGCGATCCACGCGACGCCTGGGCTTTCGTCCAGCGCATCTGCGGCGTGTGCACGGGTGTGCATGCACTCGCGTCCGTGCGCGCGGTGGAAGACGCGCTGAAGATCGAGATCCCGCGCAACGCCAACATCATTCGCAACATCATGCATCTGACGCTGTATGCGCATGATCACCTGGTACATTTTTATCACCTGCATGCCCTCGACTGGGTTGATGTGGTGTCGGCGCTGAAAGCCGATCCCAAGGCTACTTCTGATCTGGCGATGTCGATTTCGCCCTGGGCGAAATCTTCGGTCGGCTATTTCAAGGACATCCAGGGGCGCGTGAAGAAACTCGTCGGTTCCGGCCAACTCGGTCCCTTCCGCAATGGCTACTGGGGGCATCCGGCCTACAAGCTGCCACCGGAAGCCAACCTGATGGCGGTGGCACATTACATCGAGGCGCTGAATTTCCAGCGTGAGATCGTCAAGATCCAGGCCGTGTTCGGTGGCAAGAACCCGCACCCCAACTGGTTGGTCGGCGGCGTGCCGGCAACCATCAACGTGCACAATGCTGGCGCCGTCGGTGCGATCAACGTCGAGCGACTCAACCTCGTGGTCGATATCGCCAAGATGACCCACGAGTTCATCTCGCAGGTCTACATTCCCGATCTGCTCACCATCGCTTCGTTTTACAAAGATTGGACCAAGTGGGGTGGTGGTCTGTCAGGGAAGAACCTGCTCTGCTACGGTGACTTTCCCAGCCGCGCCAATGATGACTCGAACGATAGCCTGCGGCTGCCGCGTGGCGCGATTCTGAACGGCGATCTGAGCACGATCCATCCGGTTGATCTCAGGGATCCGACGCATATCCAGGAGTTCGTGCCGCACTCGTGGTATCGCTACCCGGACGAAAAGGCCGGTCTGCATCCATGGGATGGCATTACCGAACTCGATTTCCGTCTTGGCGCCAAGACCAAGGGCGGCAAGAACGGCGAGGCGATCCATGCCTTCGACGAGAGCGAGAAATACAGCTACGTCAAGGCACCGCGCTGGAAGGGCCATGCCATGGAAACCGGCCCGCTGGCACGCATGGTCATGGCGTATGCGATGGGTCGTAAGGATGTGAAGGAACTCGTCGACATGGCGCTAAAGAAACTCGATGTGCCGTTGCCTGCCTTGTTCTCGACACTCGGCCGCACCGCCGCGCGCGGCCTCGAGGCGCAGTGGGCCGCTGATCGCCTGCTCGAGGATGTGCAAGAACTCATCGCCCAGGTACGCTCGGGCAACCTCGATACCGCGAACAACGACAAGTGGAGTCCGACCAGTTGGCCGAGCGATGCGAAAGGAGTGGGCTATGCCGAGGCACCACGCGGCGCGCTCGGGCACTGGATCGTCATTCGCGACCAGAAGATCGCCAATTATCAGGCGGTGGTGCCAACCACCTGGAATGCCAGCCCGCGCGACAACACCGGTGCCATTGGTGCCTACGAAGCGGCACTGCTCGGCACGCCGATGGTTGACCCGATGCGACCGCTGGAAATCCTGCGCACCATCCACAGCTTCGATCCCTGTCTGGCCTGCGCCACCCATGTGGTCGGCCCCGACGGTGGACCGTTGACGACAGTGCAGGTGCTCTGATTCCAGTCGCTGCCATGCAACCGCGCCTGCCTTATACCGTTCTGCCCGATACAGGCCCCTTGCCGGATATCCGCATCTATGGCGTTGGCATCCGCCTCTGGCACTGGAGCAATGCGCTGATGATCGTGATCCTGTCGGTTACCGGCTATTTCATTGGCACACCACCACCGTCCTCGATTGGCGATACCTCCGTGTTGTACTGGATGGGCTGGATACGCTTTATTCACCTTGCCGCCGGCTATATTTTTGGCGTGCTGAGCCTGATGCGTCTCTGGCTCGCCTTCACCGGGGGGGGCGTAGCTCACCAGTTGTTCGTGCCTGCCTTCTGGCGGGCGAGCTGGCTGGCGGGTTTTATCAAGCAGGTCGAATGGAACCTGCTGCTCACCGACCGGCCCTTCCGCTATATCGGCCTCAACCCGCTGGGCAATATCGCCATGGTTTTGCTCTTCCTCATCCCCGGCGCGGTGCTGATCCTCACCGGCTTTGCCATGTACGCCGAGGTGACTGGCCACGACAGTTGGCAGTATGTGGCTTTCGGTTGGATGACAGCTTTCTTCGGCAATACGCTCGACCTGCACATCCTCCACCGCCTCGCGATGTGGGTGGTGCTCTCCTTCGTCATGGTGCATATCTACATCGCCGTGCGCGAAGATATCCTGTCGCGCCAGACCACGGTGAGCACGATGCTCTCGGGCGACCGCCTGTATCGGGATTGAACGTGATGACAGGCACGGTAGTCCTCGGCATCGGCAACCGGCTCTGGGCCGACGAAGGCTTCGGCCCAGCCGTGGTGGATCATCTGGCAAGCGACCAGCGCCTGCCGGCGGGAGTGGAAACGCTCGATGGTGGTACGCTGGGGCTCTACCTGTTGCCCTGTGTGCAGCAGGCGCGTCGACTGCTGGTCTTCGATGCCGTCGATTTCGGCCATGCCCCCGGCGAGATCGTCGTACTACGCGATGAAGAAATTCCGGTTTTCTTCGGCCAGCGTCCGCTCAGCCTGCACCAGACCGGCTTCACCGATGTTCTTGCGGCAGCGCAATTGACCGGTGCAGCACCCGATACGATTACGCTCATCGGCGTGCAGCCGGAATCGATTGACGATTGGGGCGGCAGCCTCACAGATACCGTGGCAGCGGCGATCCCGCGCGCCATTGCTCTCGGTCTTGCCGAACTTTCGGCCTGGCAGACAGAAGGAAAGCCACAATGAATACCTACACCAACACTGCGCGCGACGAGGAAGATCTCAACGCACTGGGTAAGCTGGCCGTCTGGATGTTCCGTGTCGTCGACAACGTCCGCTTGGCGCGTGTCGGCCATGTCATCACGATCATGACCGTCATGTTGCTGGTGGCGGGCGCCTTGGCGACGGTGGTGACTTTCCATGCGGTGGGCAGCATAGCCAGTGTGTGGCGCAATTTCGACAGCAGTTTGGCTCGGCGCATCGACCTGCTCGGCCAGTTCCAGCACGCCATGGGTTACGGCGGGCTCGCCCAGCACTGGCCGGCAGCGGCAACGGGTGATGCGACGGCGAAAAGCGCAGTTCAGGGTGATATCGCCAAGGTCCGCGAAGCCTTTGCCGCTTATCTGCAAGCGAATCCGAACGCTGCCGAAAAAGAGGCGCTGGCTACCCTCGAAATGACGTTGGTCACCTACGAGCGTGGTGGTACGACGATTGACCCGAGTGCCGCGATTGGCGCGCTGACGAGCCTGCGCGAATTACTGCAAAAACAGCGACTCGAAGGCGCCAATGCGGTCGAGGATGCCGTCTGGCGTCTCTCGACGACCGTCGGCGGGGTGATGATGGGTATTTTCGCCTTCCTATTATTCTTCGGCCTGTTCTTTTTCTGGTTCCTGCGCTTCCGTATCTCCAAGCCGCTCGAGTTGATGGATTCGACGATGCAGCGCCTGGTCAAGGGCGACACTGCGGTGCCGATCGGATATACCGACAAGACTGACGAGATCGGTGAAATGGCCCGTGCGGTCAGTGTTTTCAAGGACAACGCCATCGCCAAGGCCGGCATGGAGGAACAGAAGGCACAGATTACCGCGAGCGTGCGTAGCACCACAGCGGAGTTGGTTGAGCAATCGCGCCAGGTCCGCCAGGCCATGACCGATCAGTCAACGTCCGCTTCGACGATGTCAGCGGCTGCCGAGGAACTGTCGGTAAGTATTGACCAGGTGGCACAGAATGCGGGCAGTGCGCTCGCCCTGACCCGCGAAACGGCTGAAGCGGTCGAGGCGGGGCGTGGTGTCGTGCGCCAGACCATTCAGGCGATGGAGCATACTTCCAGCCTCGTCGCCCAGGCCGCCGACAAGGTGCATGACTTGGGCGAGCAGAGCCAGCAAATCCAGACTATCGTCGCTACCATTCAGGGCATCGCCAAGCAGACCGATCTGCTGGCGCTCAACGCCACCATCGAAGCGGCGCGTGCGGGGGAGACAGGACGTGGTTTTGCCGTCGTAGCCGACGATGTACGCAAGCTGGCCGAACGCAGCAACCAGTCTGCCCACGACATTCACTCGATTCTGTCCACCATCAATGGCCAAGTCATGCGCGTCACGGAAAATGTTGTCTCGGCAGCGGAGAAAGCACAGGAAAGCGCGGCGGGGTCACGTCAGATCGAGCAGGCGCTCATTGCCATTTCCAAACGTTCCGAGCAGGTGGTCGTGGCCGTGGGCGACATCGCCAATGCAGCGCAAGAACAGAGCAGTTCCGGGCACGAGATTGCCCGTCAGGTCGAACATGTTGCCAGCAATGCGGAGACGACACTGGATTCGATCAAGCAGGTCGACCAACTGGTAGCCGATCTCAACAACAAGATGGCTTCGCTTGATGGGACGGGTGGTTCAACCAAGCTCCAGCAAGGCGTTCGGCTGACGTCAAGGCGCTGACGGGCCGTCCTGCCAGCGCCGACTTTTCGGTGCTGATTGGGTATC
>CAIYZZ010000465.1 GCA_903930805.1 uncultured Rhodocyclaceae bacterium
GCCTCGTTTGCCCCGCCAATGATTGCTTCATACGGAATATCACTGGTGACGGCCAGTGATGCAGAGGGAACATTGGCCACTTGGGCCTCTTGCGCACAGGCGCCAAGGATCGTCTGTGCCTGTTGGTCAGCCATTTCGGCGAATTTTTCCGGTGTAGTTGGATCAATGAGCGCGCCTTCACCGTAAAAAGCCACCGGGTATTCTGGTTTGGCATAGAAGAAGGTGATGTGCGCACTGACTTCGTGAGCGAAGCAGACGGCACGTTTGACGGTTTCGGTGGAAAGTTGTGAGCCATCGGTTGGAACGAGAATATGCTTGAACATTGCTGCTCTCCCTTTGTCGTTGCGGGTGCGGTGATTGACACAGATCAACACGTTAAATGCTGCTCTTGTCACAATCATAGCCTATTCCGACACTTGGTTTGCCGCGCCGTGGCGGCGGTCGGGATCGCTGATGAAGGCGGGTCACGCAAACTCGCAAGGGAGATGGATCATGACTATAAGCAAGCATACGATGGCCGCATTGACGCCGCAACATACTTTCCGTGCGATGCACGAGGCGGTAGAAGCCAATGTTGACCCGATGGGCATGACCGTGCCACTGTTGCATGCCCAACTGGCATGGGCGACTCATCCGCAGGAACTGGCTGAGGCTGCGTCCGAATTTTCGACGCGCATGCTGGCGCTGCAATGGCATTCCTGGCAGCGCATGCTCGGTCTGGCGAGCGAAGATGTCGAGTTGGCCAATCCAGATGACACGCGCTTTGCCGATCCGGTGTGGAAGGAATCAGCGACCTGGGACGTCGCCAAAGAGTGGTATCTGATGACCACGCACCATATTCAGGACATGCTCTTCAAGTCGCCCGGCATGTCGAACCGTGATCGCCGTCGCGCTGCATTCTGGTGGCGCGAATGGCTCAACGCGATGGCACCGACCAATTTCCTGTTGACCAACCCGATAGCGATGAAGAAGGCCGTAGAAAGCAACGGCGAAAGTCTGATGCGTGGCATGAAAATCTTCATTGACGACTTGCAGGCCGGTAATATCCGCATGACGCGGCCTGACGACTTCAAGGTCGGTACGAACCTCGCCACCACGCCCGGCAAGGTAGTGCTGCAAAACCGTTTGCTGGAGGTGATTCATTACACGCCGACCGCTACTGAAACCTATCGCACGCCGATTCTCATCGTTACGCCGTGGATCAACAAGTTCTACATCCTCGACCTGACGCCCAAGAAGAGCATCATCAAGTTTCTGCTCGGGCAGGGCTTCGATGTCTATATCACCAGCTGGAAAAATCCGGATGCCTCGATGGCTGACGTGGGTTTCGACGACTATTTGACCGAGGGTATCGGTGCCGCGATTGAAGCGGTGCGCAGCGTCTCGAAAAGCGACAAGGTACATGCGGCGGGCTACTGCATCGGTGGGGCGGCGCTGGCAGCCTATATGGCTTGGGCAAACCGGAAATATGCGGCCAAGGATGTGCCGGTGGCGAGCGCAACCTTTTTCACCACGTTGGTTGATTACCACAAACCGGGTGACATCGAGGTTTTCCTCGACGAAGGCAGCTTCCATTTCCTGTCGCGCAAGATGGAGGAGAAAGGCTTCCTCGATGGCAAGGAGATGGCTGCGGCCTTCCGCCTGTTGCGCTCGAATCCGCTGATCTGGCATTACGTCGTGCATGGCTACCTCTATGGCGAGGCACCGCCGCCTTTCGACGTGCTGTTCTGGAACATGGACACCACGCGCATGCCGGCCAAAATGCACACTTGGTATCTGCGCAATCTCTATCTCGACAACAAGTTGATCAAGAAGGATGCGCTGGAGGTCGCTGGCCAGCCGATCGACCTGACCCGTATCACGCAGCCGGTGTATTCGGTATCGGCGGCGGATGATCATATCGCGCCGTGGAAGCAGACCTTCCGGCTGCACAATCTGGTATCCGGGCCAAAGCGCAATGTGTTGTCCAGTTCCGGCCACATTTTGGGCATTGTCAATCCGGTGGTCAATCCGCCCAAGCGCGAATACTGGGTGGGTAGTGCCGAGCGCCATGACAGTCCTGAAGAGTGGCAGGAGCGCGCCGAACACTGCGCCGGTAGCTGGTGGGAAGACTGGATGCGCTGGATCAAGCCGCAATCGGGCGCCTTGGGCAAGCCGCAGGCCATGGCCAATAAAGCCTACCCGGCTAAAGCAGATGCTCCCGGAACCTACGTGCTTGAGAGTTAAAAAGTCGGCGCTGGCGGGACGGCAAGGCCGGCATCGGCTATCATTGTCGCCTATAACTTAGGCCGCAGTTCGGCGGAGGAGCCGGCGAACGCGGTCACGGAAAGCGACAATGAAATGTGTTGACGACTTCCGCCTGCGCTTGGGCAACCACGAGTTGGTGCCTATTGTTATTGGCGGCATGGGTGTGGATATCTCGACTGCCGAACTGGCACTTGAGGCGGCGCGTCTGGGTGGAGTTGGCCATATCTCCGATGCGATGGTACCGACGGTAGCTGATCGGCGCTTCAAGACGCATTTCGTCAAAGATAAACTCAAACAATACAAATACAACGTCGCCAATGAAGACAAGAAGGACGTGCAGTTCGACCTTGCGATTCTGGCCGAGGCGACGCAACTGCATGTTGGCCGCACCATGGAGGCGAAGCGCGGCAGCGGTCTGATCCTTGTCAATTGCATGGAAAAGCTGACGATGAACGCCCCCAAGGAAACGCTGCGCGTGCGTATGCGTGCGGCGCTCGATGCCGGTATCGACGGCATTACGCTGGCGGCCGGCCTGCATCTGGGATCATTTGCACTCATCGAGGATCATCCGCGCTTTCGCGATGCCAAGCTGGGCATCATCGTTTCATCGCTGCGCGCCTTGCAACTTTTCTTGAAGAAGAGCGCCCGCACCCAGCGTTTGCCGGATTATGTGGTCATCGAAGGGCCGCTGGCCGGAGGGCATCTCGGCTTTGGCATGGACTGGGCGCAATACGACCTGCGTACCATCGTCGCCGAGATTCGCGCCTGGCTGGCGACCGAGCAACTCGACATCCCGCTGATCCCTGCCGGCGGCATCTTCACCGGTGGTGATGCCGTGGATTTCCTCGAGCAGGGCGCTGCTGCTGTTCAGGTTGCGACCCGTTTCACCGTCGCCAAAGAGTGCGGGCTGCCCAACGATGTCAAGCAGGAATACTTCAAGGCCAGCGAGGACGATATCGAAGTGAATGGTATTTCGCCCACCGGCTATCCAATGCGCATGCTGAAGAACAGTCCGGCCATCGGCGACGGCATTCGCCCCAATTGCGAGGCCTACGGTTATATCCTCGACGCTAATGGCAACTGCCAGTACATCCAAGCATACAACCGCGAGCTTGCCATGCATCCAGGCGAAAAGAAAATCAAAGTCTGGGACAAGACCTGCCTGTGTACGCAGATGCGAAATTTTGAGCTCTGGACCTGCGGCCACTACACCTACCGTCTCAAAGACACCACGCGTTCCTGTGCCGATGGCAGTTACATCCTGTTGACGGCGGAGCACATATTCGACGATTATCGTTACAGCAAAGGCAGCGTGATCGCGTTGCCCGCTGCGACAGAAACCGCGCCCTGAATGTTGGTTGCGCATTGGCGCGGCAGTGAGGAGATAACATGGCAACCATGACAGCAAATGTGACGCAAGATGCCGGGCGCGAATTGCGGCGCATCGTGCGCACCAACGAAGAGATCAAGAGCGTGGTGGCGCGTGCCTTCAAGATCAACCTGATGGCGATGAACGCCATCTTTCTTGCCAAGCGTGCTGGTCAGTCGGCGCTGGGTTTTGGTGTGCTGTCGAATGAGTTGCGACGCTTTGCCATGGATCTGCAAAAACAGATGACGCTGTTGCGTGAGATGACCTATGGCAGCGTGGCGACGGTGACCGCGCTGGTCAAGCAGGCGCGTATGAACCGCGTACTCGAGCGTGCCCGCAAGGAAACGACCGGTAAGGGCCGCGGTATCATCGACGAATTTTTGCGCAATCGCCACGGCCAGGCATACGCTCGCCACAGCGAACCAATTCGCGCACTTAATCGACGCCTCACGCAGATGATTGGTGACACCACGCAACTGGTCGAGCTGGGTAGCGTGCTGGCACGTTCGGCGAAAATCGAAGCGGCCTACGGCGGCCCATTTTCTGCCTCGCTGATGCAGGTTTCCAGCGATTTCGAGCGCACCATTGGCGAAATCCAGCGCTCCCTTGAAAGTTTATCCAAGCAACAGGATTAACCCATGAAAACTGCCCGCGTTATTTATGAAGATGGTGGCCACAAATGGATTGCACTGGTCCGCGATCCGAACCGTCCGGAGTACCTGGTTGATACCAACGAATATCTGGTGATCGATGGCGACGATGCGATTCTGCTCGATCCGGGCGGCAACGAGATATTTCCCGCCGTATTTTCTGCGCTCTCCGCAGAATTCGACCCACGCAAGATCACCAAGCTGTTTGCCAGCCACCAGGATCCTGACATTATTTCTTCCCTGTCGCTCTGGCTTGAGTTCAACCCCCAGGTCAAGTGCTATATCAGTTGGCTGTGGACGAGTTTCGTTCCCCACTTTGGCGGCAATCAGGAGACATTCATTCCGATTGCGGACGGAGGCTGCGACATCATGGTCGGTAGCCAGCGCCTGCAAGCCATCCCGGCGCATTACCTGCATTCCTCGGGCAATTTCAACCTGTATGACCCGAAAGCGAAGATTCTGTTCTCCGGCGACGTTGGCGCGGCTTTGTTGCCACCCGGCGAAGACTCCCTGTTCGTCGAGGATTTCGATCGCCACATCCGTTATGCCGAGGGTTTCCACCGGCGCTGGATGGGCTCGGAGAAGGCCAAGCGTGACTGGTGCAACCGCGTCAGCCAGCTTGATATCGAGATGATGTGCCCGCAACACGGCGCCATCTACAAGGGCGAGCAGGTGAAGCGCTTCATCGACTGGTTTGCGCATCTCGAGGTTGGCGTGATCAAGGGGTGACGTCGGCCCCGGGCGCGGCGGTAAAAATATCTACGTCGTAGCGGAGTTTGACGCTTATCAAGGTTTGCACTGCGCGAGGGGCGGAGAATAGGCGCATCGCCTCGATAGCGTGAAGCTGAAACGTATGACTGCCTTGACTGAACCGCTGCACCTCCACCACAAGCACTGCGACGAACTGTTTGCCGATGCCGAGGCTGTCGTTGCCAGCAAGGATTGGGAATGCGCTCGACCTTTGGTTACCAGGTTCAGAGCCGAGTTGGAGGTGCATTTCCGCACTGAGGAGGAGGTGCTGTTCCCGGCCTTCGAAGCGGTTACGGGCATGGTGGGCGGTCCGACGCAGATGATGCGCTTCGAGCATGCGCAGATGCGCGATCTCATGGATCAGATGGCGGGTGCTATCACCGGGGGGGATGCCAACACCTTTGCCGGTGTGGCCGAGACACTGCTTATCTTCATGCAGCAGCACAACATGAAGGAGGAGAACATCCTCTACCCGGTGTGTGATCGCAGCCTGGCCGCACAAATTGGTACGCTGGGGGTCACCTTGCGTGAAAGGCTGGAGGCGGCGGCGTGTCTGACGACGAAGTGAATGCCTCTCTTCTGGTAATCGACGGCCGCGATATGCAGCCGCCGGAGCCGCTCGAAAAGGCGCTTGCCGCACTTGACGACCTGCCCGCCGGCGGCGAATTGCTGATGTTGTTGTACTGTCAGCCGCACCCTTTGTTCAATGTGTTGCGCAACAACGGATTTTCTTGGCAGGAAAATATCGCCGCCGACGGCACTCACGAAATCCGCATTCGCCGGGCCTGAAACCGGCCAGCGGGTTCCGTCATGCACCCGAACCTTTCCTTCGAGCAGGCCCCGCCGCTTTCGGTGCCGTTCCGGTTTTTTCTGACCGCACCGCTGTTCGGGGTGGCTGCCGGTCTGCTGCTCTTGGTCCAAGGGGGCGATATGCTGGCATCGCGCTGGACGCCTGGCGCACTGGCGGCTACGCACTTGATGGCGGTGGGATTCATGCTGCAGGCGATGTGCGGGGCACTGTTGCAGTTTATCCCCGTTGCAGCGGGCGGCAACATTTGGCGCCCACGCCTGGTTGCCGGACTCGTCCACCCACTGCTCGCGGCGGCGGCCGTGCTCTTGGCGGTGGCGTTTCTTACCCAGCGTCCGGCCTTTTTTTTTGCTGCTGCGCACGGCTTTGCGTTGGCCCTGGGCGCTTATATTCTCGTGGTGGGCATCGCACTCTCACGTCGGGATGCGCGTGGTGCGACGATCGCTGCCCTGCGTATTGCCTTGGGAGGATTGTTGGTAACGCTGTTGCTTGGGGTGATGCTTGCTACTGGCGTGGCGCGCGGCAGCGATTTCCCGTTCCTGATGCTTACCAACATCCACGCAGCCTGGGGATTGGGCGGCTGGGCGCTGATATTGCTGGCAGGCGTTTCCTACTACGTGGTGCCGATGTTCCAGCTGACGCCGGCCTATCCGACCTGGCTGGCGCGCGGTGTGCCCTGGATGTTACTGGCAGTTCTGCTGCTTTGGTCTGCCCAGCTGGTGGGTTTCCCGGATGGCGTGCGGGTTGCGCTGCTGTTGGGTGGCTTCGGGGTGGCCGGGTTGTTCGCCGCCGCGACTTTGTATCTGCAAAGTCGCCGCCGCCGCAAGCTCAGTGACACTACCCTGCTGTTCTTCCGTACGGCCATGCTGTGCCTGCTGGCCACGTTGTTATCGGTGTTGTTGTTTGCACTACAGCCAGCGCTCTGGGATGATCCTCGCACCGCCGTTTGGTTGGGCGTTTTGCTCTTGGTCGGTGTCTTCGCCTCGGTCATAAGCGGCATGCTTTACAAGGTCGTGCCTTTTCTTATCTGGCTGCATTTGCAACGCCTGTGCGGACCTAACACCCTGCCGCCAACGATGAACCTGATGATTCCGGATCGGGCAATGCGCCGGCACTTCCATACGCACATCGGCGCCCTGATCTTGCTGTTGGCTTCAGTCGGCTGGCCCTTTCTGGCGCGGCCTGCCGGGCTGGCATTCGCGCTCGACTGTGCTTGGCTGGGGCTGAATCTTGTTGCCGCAGTCCGTGTTTTCCTCGCTTTCAGAAATCGTATTCGCGCAGGCGTTTGAGGTCGTTAATGGTGATTTGTTTGCCCTGCACGCCAATCAGCTTGGCTTCGGCCAGATCGTGGAAAATGCGTGACAGGGTTTCGGGCGTCAGGTTGAGTCGCGAGGCGATGATCTGCTTGGAGGTGGGCAGAGTGATCTCGATGCTGCCCGTGAAATCGCCATCACCCTCGATCAGACAATGTTGCAGCAAATAACCAATCACCCGCTGGGCGCTGGAGCGCAGCGAATAAGATTCGACATCTTGCACCAGAGAGTGCAACCGCATCGAGAGGCCGGCGAGCATGTGACGGGCGAAGGATGGGTCGCTCGCCAGCAACTCGAACACGGTATCCTTGGCGACATGCAGGAGCAGGGTGTCGGCGATGGCCTCGGCAAACAGGGGGTAAGGACGGCCCATGAACATCACTGCCTCGCCGAAACTTTGCTTGGGGCCGAGAATGGCGACCACTTTTTCGTTACCGCTGGAAGAGGGGAAAGCGAGCTTCAATTGACCAAAGACAATGACATAGAAACCGCGCGAAGGATCACCTTTCTGGAACAGCATCTCGCCCTTGGTCAGTCGTTTTTCGCGTGCCTGGGCCGCGATTTTTATTACCTGTTCAGGCGTCAGCTCCTGAAACAGCGGCAGGCGCGCCAAGAGTGCCGGAATATCGATGCGGTTATCCTGTACTTGGGTCATGGTGCCGCTCTCCTTGGGCCGCAAACATACCATTCTTTCCGTGAGGTGATCTGATGCTCCATGTGGTCGTGAAGCATGTGCATATCGTTTGCGTGGTGTTGAGCATCAGCGGCTTTTGCCTGCGCGGCTGGTTGATGATGAAAAAGTCGACGCTGGCGGGACGGCAACATGAGCGGCGCTGGTTGCGCATCCTGCCCCATGTAAATGACACCATCCTGCTGGCGGCGGCGCTTATGCTCATGGTGCTGATCGGTCAATATCCTTTTGTTGACGCCTGGCTGACCGTGAAGATATTTGGTCTGATCACCTACATTATTCTCGGTTCGCTGGCGCTCAAACCGGGGCGTAGTCCGCGTCTGCGCGTGGCGGCGGGGGTTGCCGCCATCGCCGTATTCGGCTGGATTGTTTCGGTAGCGCTGACCAAGCATCCGCTTGGTGTATTGGCGTTACTGGCCTGATCAGACGCGCCGCTCAGTCAGCAGCTTCTTCAAACCGGCCGCGTCGCGAATCTGGATGTGTTTCTGGTGCACCGTGATCAAGCCTTCTTCCTGAAAGCGCGAGAAGGCGCGACTGACAGTTTCAAGCTTCAACCCGAGATAGGAACCGATTTCATTGCGGGTCATGCGCAGATTGAATTCGGTGGGTGAGTAGCCGCGCGCCGTGAACCGCTGCGAGAGGTTGAGCAGGAACGCGGCGAGACGCTCCTCGGCACGCATGATGCCCAACAACATCATCACGCCGTGGTCGCGCACGATCTCGCGGCTCATCATCTTGTGGAAGTGATGCTGCAGTGCACTGATTGCGCGCGAGTAGTTTTCGAGATCGGCGAAGGGGATGACGCAGACCTCGCTGTCCTCGAGGGCGATGGCGTTGCAGGTGTGCTTTTCCGAGCAGATACCGTCCATACCCAGTACTTCACCGGCCATCTGGAAGCCCGTGACCTGTTCGCGGCCATCTTCCAGCAGCACGGCGGTCTTGAAAAAACCGGTCTTGATCGCGAAGATCGCCTCGAACGGGTCATTGCCACGGTAAAGATGCTGGCCCCGCAACACCCGCTTGCGGACATCGACCAATTGGTCGAGTTGGTCGAGTTCGTCTTCGGCAAGACCCATCGGCAGGCAGAGTTCGCGCAGGTTACACTGCGAACAGGCTTCGCGTAATGCTGGTACCGAAAGCTGCTCTACCTTGGCATGCATCGGCTTATGCCAAGTGGAATTGCCGGGGCTTTGATCTGCGTCAACGTGTACCGCGCCCAGTTGCTGCATTCTGCACGCCTCGCCTGAAGGCATTTTCCGCCGCGTTTCGCTATCGTCGCCATCGTAGAGTCGTGAGCCATTATCAAGAGTTGATTTTCGATCCGCAGGTCATCCGTCGCTTCGACGTCAGTGGCCCGCGCTACACGTCCTACCCGACGGCGGATCGTTTCGTCGAAGCCTTCGACGCCGAAGCTTACAAGTCATGGCTCGGGCGGCGAACAATTGGCGGGATTGGTCGAGCGCTCTCATTATACTTTCACATCCCCTTTTGCAACACCATCTGCTATTACTGCGCCTGCAACAAGATCATCACCAAGGATCACGGACGATCCGCCAAGTATTTGAAGTATCTCGGCAAGGAGATGGCCTTGCAGTCGGCGGCGCTCGATGGCCCGCACGATGTCGTGCAACTGCACTGGGGTGGGGGTACGCCTACCTTCCTGTCGAACGATGAAATGCGCCTCCTGATGGAGATGACGCGGCAGCATTTTCGCTTGTTGCCTGACGGCGAGTATTCCATCGAGGTCGACCCGAGAAAAGTCGACCGCGAGACCGTCAAGCTGCTGGCTGAGCTCGGTTTCAATCGCATGAGTGTCGGCGTGCAGGATTTCGATCCGCGTGTGCAA
>CAIYZZ010000466.1 GCA_903930805.1 uncultured Rhodocyclaceae bacterium
CGCTGCGGTGTTACGCCGCAACGCCTTGATTCCCATCCACGCCAGGGCAGCTGTGCCGACGACTGGAAGCAGCAGCGCGTAGGCCAGTCCAAGGAAGGGTGCCGCAATGAACAGAGCCACGTTCTTCGTGAAGGTGAGGAGCTTTCCTGGTGCCGATGATTTCGCGAACGCGCTGATTCCCATGTACGCCAGCGCACCGAGGCCGACGAACGGAAGCGCAACGGCATAGAGCAGACCGATGAAGGGTGCCGCCATGAAGAGGCCAATCTTCTTCAGCTGGCTTTCAGCTTCAACAGTTGCCGCTGATTGCGGACCGGCAGCTTCCACCAGACCCGGAAGAACTGAGGGAACGGCGTCAAGCAGGGCCTTGGTCAGGCTTCCCTCGATCATTTCAGGCGAAAGTGGCTTTTGCATGAAGGACGACACGCCTGCTGCCTCAGCGCGATCCTGATTCGCTTTGGAGCCATATCCGGTAACGATTACCACCGGTGTCCAGGGGCGCTCCACTCTGAGACGTTCGGCCAGTTCGATCCCACTCATGCCGGGCATCTTGATATCCGTGAAGACGACGTCGTACTCGCCCTCTTGTACCTTGTTCAAGGCTTCTTGAGCATTTCCGGCGGTAACAACCACATAACCTTTTTGTGAAAGAACACGGTTGAAACTCTTGCCAACCACCGGGTCGTCATCTACGACCAGCACTTTGTGTTGTAACGCGCTCATGATTTTCTCCTTGAATTCGCGGGCCTAGTCTGCTTGTTCGGCAACTCGCCCTAAGTTGATTTGTTTCTGTCCTGGTTTCTATCTGGCGACTTCGCACCGATCCTGTTGCACTCCACGCAAGGCCCAAGTCTTGTGCAGCATTGCAGCGTTTGCCGCATTGATGACTTCGTCAGGACCAACCGGCTTCGCCAGATAATCGTAGGCACCCAGCGTTACCGCTTGCTTGGCTGACTCGATCGCGGGGTATCCGGTGATCATGATGACTTCGCTTTCGGGCCATTTTTCCTTGATGGTCTTGAGAACTTCCATGCCGTCCATTTCGGGCATGCGCTGATCAAGCAACACAACGTCAAACGGTTGCTGTTCCATTGCCAGCAAAGCTTCCTCGCCGTTCCATGCCACCTCGACCGCGCAACTCTCACCCGTCAAGGTCCTCACATATGAGCGTCGTACGACCTCTTCGTCATCTACCACCAGAACTTTGGTTTTCGCATTCATTTTGTCCACCTCTTGCGTTTCATCTACTTGCTTGTGATTTAGCAATCCCCATGCCCGCTACTGATTATTTAGATACATCTGTTTTTTAACAACAGGTTACATAGGGTAATGGATAAGCTTGCGTTGCCATGAAGTCACCTCAATAGCCGACTCAAGTACATCTAAAATAGGCACCTAAAGCAGCTCATTCAAGAAATGTCATTAATAATTAGATAGATAGATGCCTTGAGTGGGAATTGCATTTGTATGCGCCCGTGCGGAGGTGATGCGTCAAGCGGGAAAAGAAAGTTGCATTCTTTTCCATGCCACTCCAGTTCCGGTGGCTGCGCCGTCCCGCTAGCGCCGACTTTTTACGGTAAGCTGGCGTTCGTTACATTCATTCCGTCAATGCCATGAACGTCCCATCCACCATTGCAGCCGCCTCTGACACCGTCACCGCCGGTGCACTCTTCATCGTCTCGGCCCCGTCCGGTGCCGGAAAGACCACCTTGGTGAAAATGCTCATGGAGCACGACCCTGGCATCCGGCACTCCATTTCCTACACGACGCGACAGCCCCGACCGGGGGAACAGAACGGGCGTGAATATCATTTCATCGACATCCAGACTTTTGTCGCAATGCGCGATCGCGGCGATTTTCTCGAGTGGGCGGAGGTGCATGGTAATTTTTATGGCACCTCGCGCGCCTGGTTGCTCGACGAGATGCGCGCCGGCCGCGACACCCTGCTCGAGATCGACTGGCAGGGCGCCCAGCAGGTGCGTGCGCTGGTACCCGGTGCGGTGAGTATTTTCATCCTGCCACCCTCGATCGATGAGTTGGAACGGCGCCTGCGCGCACGGGGACATGATAGCGAAGAGGTGATCCAGCGCCGTGCCGCCGCAGCTCTGGGTGAATTACGGCATGTCGATGAGTTCGATTTTGCTATAATCAACAACCACTTGCAGGATGCGCTGGGAGACTTGGCTGCGGCAGTGCGCGCCTCACGTCTAAATTTCCAGCGCCAGCGGGCACGTCATCCGGACGCCTTCCGCTTTCTTACATCCCACTGAATACCAAAGGAATCATCATGGCTCGCGTCACTATTGAAGACTGCATCAAGCAAATTCCCAACCGCTTCCAGATGACCCTGGCCGCCACTGTCCGTGCCCGTCAAATCACCATGGGCAGCACGCCCATGGTCGAAGTCGACCGGGACAAGGCTACCGTGCTGGCGTTGCGCGAACTGGCTGAAGGTAAGTACGGGCTAGAAATTCTCAACCGCGGGCAAGCCTGACGCCAAATGATGTAGTGCGGGGAATCAATCCATGTCGGCGGCCACGCCTTCCCTGCACTCTTCTTCATCGCGTTCGCGGCGAAAGGTGGAATCTGATGAGCCGCCGATCATCCCGCTCGACATGCATCCGCCGGTCGACCTGGCGGAAGATCTAGAACATTTTCTCGCCCAACTTGCCTCTTACCTGAAGCCAGAAGACGTCGATCAGATCACGGCGGCCTACCATTTTTCGGCCAATGCGCATCGCGGCCAGTTTCGCTCCAGCGGCGACCCCTACATCTCGCATCCGCTGGCCGTAGCCGAAACGCTGGCGCACTGGCGGCTCGACCCGCAAGCGCTGACCGCCGCGCTGCTGCACGACGTTATGGAAGACACCGCCATCACCAAGGCGCAGATTGCGCAGGATTTCGGCAAGGTGACGGCCGAGTTGGTTGATGGCGTCTCCAAGATCGACCGTATCGAACACCAGTCTTACGAAGATGCGCAGGCAGAAAACTTTCGCAAGATGCTACTGGCGATGGCGCAGGATGTGCGCGTCATCCTCATCAAGCTGGCCGACCGGCTACACAACATGCGCACGCTGGACTCCTTGCGGGCCGAGAAGCGCCACCGTGTTTCCCGCGAAACGCTCGACATCTACGCCCCCATCGCCAACCGGCTCGGCCTCAACACGCTGTATCGCGAGATGCAGGAACTGGCGTTTCGCAATCTCCATCCCATGCGTTATCGCGTACTGGCCAAGGCGGTACGCGGGGCGCGCGGCAACCGGCGCGAGGTGGTCAGCAAGATTCTCGCCGCGATCCAGCAACGTCTGCCCGAATGCAACATTACCGCCGAAGTGATGGGGCGCGAAAAACATCTCTACGGTGTTTACCGCAAGATGCGCGACAAGCGTCTTTCCTTTTCACAGGTTCTCGACATCTATGGGTTTCGCATCATCGTCGCCGACGTACCAACCTGCTATCTGGCACTGGGCGCGCTGCATGGCCTCTATAAACCAGTGCCAGGCAAGTTCAAGGACTACATCGCCATCCCCAAGGCCAACGGCTACCAGTCGCTGCACACCACGCTGATCGGCCCCTATGGTATGCCGGTCGAGTTGCAGATTCGCACGCGCGAGATGCACCATGTCGCCGACAGTGGCGTCGCCTCGCACTGGCTCTACAAGGATGAGCAGTCGCTGTCGGAGTTGCAGCGCACCACCCATCAGTGGCTGCAATCCCTGATCGATCTACAGACCGCGACGGTCGATTCCGCCGAGTTCCTCGAACACGTCAAGGTCGACCTGTTTCCCGGCGAGGTCTATGTATTTACCCCAGCGGGCAAAATTCTTTCGCTGCGGCGGGGCGTCACCGCAGTCGATTTCGCCTATGCGGTGCACACCGATATTGGCAACCGCTGCATCGCCTGCAAGATCAATCACGAGCATATGCCGCTGCGTACCGAACTCAGAAATGGCGATCGCGTCGAGATCATCACTGCACCGAATGCCGCACCAAATCCAAATTGGCTTGGCTTCGTCAAAAGCGGCAAGGCGCGCGCACAAATTCGCCACTTCCTCAAGACCAGACAAAACGAGCAATCGGCTGAGCTCGGCGCCCATCTCCTGTCGCAAGCACTTAGTAGCCTGGGGCATCGACTCGAAGAGTTGGGGATCTTCACATGGCAACGCTTTCTCAACACTTTTACCGGCAAATCCCAGCAGGAAGTACTCACCGATATCGGGCTGGGCAAACGTCTGCCGGCCATCGTTGCCCGTCGTCTGCTCGATGGTCACGCCTCGGGTGGTCCGGTAGCGCGCGCTGCCGGCGCCATCCCGGTCAATAGCAACCAGGGCATGGCAATGCATCTGGCGCATTGCTGCCGGCCGATCCCCGGCGACCCAATCATCGGCGTTATCAAGACAGGGCAGGGGCTCGTCGTGCATACCCACGATTGCCCCAGCTTGCGCAACCACAAGGCAGGGCGCGGCCCCGGGGGGCGCAAGGAATGGGTCGATGTCGAATGGGATGCGAATGCCACCGGCCCCTTCGAGGTAATGATCCGCATCGTCACCCACAACACGCCGGGCGTACTGGCACGCCTGGCCGCCACCATCGCCGAACAAGATGCCAACATTGCCAACGTACGCATGGACGAAGGCGAGGGTACTAGCACCGCACTCTATTTCACCCTGCAAGTCAGCGGGCGCCCGCATTTGGCGAGTATCCTGCGCAACCTGCGGCACCTTCCCGCTGTGACCCGCATCACCCGCCTCAAGGAAGAACAACCTCACCGTAACTGAAGGAACAAAACCGATGGCCTACGAATCCGAATACACGAAATTCATGCGCGGCTGGATGCAACAGCATCCTGAAGAGCTTGAGGTGCAAAAGAGCGGTCGCTCACTCTGGTGGGATCGCGGTACGCGTAGCCTTGACGAGCAAGCACGCCTCGCGAACGCGAAAGTGCCACAAAGACCCTATTACTACGACACCAACTGAGAGGGACGAGTGAAGCTGGTTAAACTTGTCTTGCTTGCTGCCGGCTTGGCACTTGCGGGTCCCGCTGCTGCCGATCTCAAGCTGGCGCAAAAAGAGGGTTGCCTCGGCTGCCACACCGTCGAAAAGAAACTGGTCGGTCCGGCGTGGAAGGATGTGTCTGCCAAATACAGAGGGGATACCGCTGCGGAAGCCAAGTTGCTTATAAAAGTCCGCGCGGGCGGCAAAGGCAACTGGGGCGACATCGTGCAACCCCCCAACACCACCACCTCGGATGCCGACCTGAAAATTCTCGTCAAGTTCGTACTTGGGCTATAGCGCCGTTCCGCTAGCGCCGACTTTTCTATACCCGGTTTCCGCATCAAGCACACCCTGAAAACCTTGTGTAG
>CAIYZZ010000467.1 GCA_903930805.1 uncultured Rhodocyclaceae bacterium
CTTTGATAGGAGTGGCGCGCTGTCTGTTCGACGAACGAACTCGAACCTTTGCCGCTACACGCCGTAGCCGATGCAGCCCGACCAACGTGCCAGGAAAGGAAGTCTGACAGCCGTGGTTTTGCCGACTATCATTTACCCGTCCAGCCAAGGAGTAAATCATCATGAAAGTAAAAATCTTGTTTGCCAGCGCGTTTCTTGCCGGAATTATCGCCGCGAGTGGAGTCGCGCTGGCAGATAAGCCATCATCGGCAGGCGACGGCAAGCACGGAAAAAAAGGGGAGCAGGCTGAAGAGAAATACGACGACCATCGCGACGCGACGGTGTCCTTCAGCTTCAATAACGATTCGCGCCAGATCATTGGCGACTACTATGGCGCCCAGGCACGCGCAGGAAAATGTCCTCCCGGCCTGGCGAAAAAGCACAACGGTTGCCAGCCGCCCGGCCAGGCGAAGAAGTGGGCGAAGGGCAAGCCTCTACCAGCCGATCTGCGTTATGGCAATTTGCCGTCCGACCTGTTGCGGCGCCTGCCACCACCCCCATCCAATCATCGTTATGTTCAGGTGGCCGGAGATGTCTTGCTGATCGCCGTTGGCACCAGCATGGTTGTCGATGCGGTCGAGGATATTCTGCGCTAACCTCTTCGTTCTTACCCGCCGGAGCCCGTGGCCATGACCGATCTTTCCATCGCGAAAAAGCTTGCGCCTTACAAGCCGAAGCACAAACTGCGTTTCATTACGGCTACCTCATTGTTCGACGGTCATGATGCCTCGATCAATATCATGCGGCGCATCCTGCAATCCACCGGCGTCGAGGTGATCCATCTCGGCCATAATCGCTCGGTGCAGGAGATTGTCAACGCGGCCTTGCAGGAGGACGTGCAGGGTATCGCCATTACCTCCTACCAGGGCGGGCATATCGAGTTCTTCAAGTACATGATCGACCTGCTGCGCGCGGGCGGCGGCAAGGAGGTCAAGGTATTTGGTGGCGGTGGTGGCGTGATCGTGCCGGCGGAGATCGAGGAATTGCATGCCTATGGCGTGACGCGCGTGTATTCGCCCGAGGACGGCGCACGGTTGGGCCTGCAAGGCATGATCAACGATGTGGTGTCTACCAGTGATTTCGATCTGACGGCGAAGGCAACCGTTGAGGTCGATGATCTGGATTTGCGTGGCGGCAATTACCGTTTGCTGGCGCGTGCGATCACCCAGCTGGAAAACGATCCGAACTGTGCTTTGGCGCATGCGATCCGCTTGGCTGCCGTCCCGCCAGCACCGACTTCTACCGTCGTCGTCCCGGCGGTTCCTGTTCTTGGCATCACCGGCACCGGTGGTGCCGGCAAGTCCAGCCTCACTGACGAACTGATTCGCCGTTTCCGCCTCGACCAGGGCGATGCGCTGAAAATTGCCATCATCTCCATCGATCCGTCGCGCAAGCGTACCGGCGGCGCGCTGCTCGGCGACCGCATCCGCATGAACGCCATCGAGCATCCCAACATTTTCATGCGTTCATTGGCAACGCGCGACACCGGCAAGGAGATTTCCGCCGCGCTGCCCGAGGCAATCGCCGCCTGCAAGCTCGCGGGCTTCGATCTGGTGATCGTCGAGACTTCGGGTATCGGCCAAGGTGACGCCGCCATCGTGCCGCATGTTGATACTTCGCTTTATGTGATGACGCCGGAGTTCGGTGCCGCTTCGCAGTTGGAGAAGATCGACATGCTCGATTTCGCCGACTTTGTCGCCGTCAACAAGTTCGACCGCAAGGGCGCCGCCGACGCACTGCGCGACGTGCGCAAGCAGTATCAGCGCAATCGCGAGAGGTTCAATGAAAGCCCCGATGCCATGCCGGTGTTCGGCACCCAGGCATCGCGCTTCAACGACGACGGTGTGACCGCGCTGTATCAGGCGATCGCCGCGCACCTGCAGACGCATGGCCTCAAGCTGCAGCCGGGAAAATTGCCGGTGCTTGCAACGCGCCAGTCTTCGCAAAGCCGCGCCATCGTGCCGGGCAATCGCGTGCGCTACTTGGCCGAGATTGCCGACGCGGTGCGTGACTATCACGCGCATGTCGGCACGCAGGTCGTCATCGCCCGCGAACGCCAGAGCCTGCGCACATCCAGGGCTGTTTTCAACGGGTGTGGCAAGCCGGCCGCTGCGCTGGCTGATTTCGATGAACTGATTGACTGGAAGGATGGTCAGCTCGACCCGAAGGCGAAGAAGCTGCTGGAGATGTGGCCCATCACGCAGCAGGCCTACGCCGGCGACGAATACGTGGTCAAGATCCGCGACAAGGAAATCCGCACCGGCCTGACCTACGAGACACTTTCCGGCACGAAGATTCGCAAGGTCGTCTTGCCCAAATTCGATGACGAAGGCGAGACCCTGCGCTACCTGATGAAGGAAAACGTGCCCGGCAGCTTCCCCTACACCGCCGGTGTGTTTGCCTTCAAACGCGAGAACGAAGACCCGACGCGCATGTTCGCCGGCGAGGGCGATGCCTTCCGCACCAATCGCCGCTTCAAGAAGGTCTCCGAGGGCATGCCGGCCAAGCGCCTGTCCACCGCTTTCGACTCGGTGACGCTCTATGGCTGCGACCCGGACGAGCGGCCGGATATCTACGGCAAGATAGGCAATTCCGGCGTCTCGATCGCCACGCTCGACGACCTGAAGGTGCTCTACGACGGCTTCGATCTCTGTGATCCGGCCACCAGCGTGTCGATGACCATCAACGGCCCGGCGCCGATCATCCTCGCGATGTTCTTCAACACCGCACTTGACCAGCAGATCGCCAAGTTCAAGGCCGACAATGGTCGCGAGCCGACCGAGGACGAGGCGGCGAAGATCAAGGAGTGGGTACTCGCCAGCGTGCGCGGCACCGTGCAGGCCTATATCCTCAAGGAAGATCAGGGTCAGAACACCTGCATCTTCTCCACAGAGTTCGCGCTGAAGATGATGGGCGACATCCAGGAATTCTTTGTGCACAACCAAGTGAGGAACTTCTATTCGGTGTCGATCTCCGGCTATCACATCGCCGAGGCCGGCGCGAATCCGATCTCGCAGCTTGCCTTTACGCTCGCCAATGGTTTCACCTATGTCGAGACATATCTGGCGCGCGGCATGCACATCGACGACTTCGCGCCCAACCTCAGCTTCTTCTTCAGCAACGGCATGGATGCCGAATACTCGGTGATCGGCCGGGTTGCCCGCCGCATCTGGGCCGTGGCGATGAAGAACAAGTACGGTGCTAACGAGAGGTCGCAAAAACTGAAATACCACGTGCAGACC
>CAIYZZ010000468.1 GCA_903930805.1 uncultured Rhodocyclaceae bacterium
CCAATTGGCCCGGCGCTCGGCCAGCGCGGTCTCAATATCATGGAATTCTGCAAGTCTTTTAACGCTCAGACCCAGAGTCTGGAGCCGGGCCTGCCAATTCCCTGCGTGATCACCGCCTACGCGGACAAGAGCTTCACCTTCATCATGAAGACGCCGCCAGCGACGATCCTGATCAAGAAGGCCGCAGGTATCCAGAAGGGTTCGCCGAAGCCCCACACCGACAAGGTTGGCAAGATCACTCGTGCGCAAGCCGAGGAAATTGCCAAGACCAAGATGAAAGACTTAACGGCTGCCGATATGGATGCGGCCGTGCGCACCATCGCTGGCAGTGCCCGCAGCATGGGAATTACCGTGGAGGGGCTCTAACATGGCAAAACATTCCAAGCGCGTAGAGGCTATGCGCTCCAAGGTTGATCGCACCAAGAACTATCCCCTGAGTGATGCATTGGCAATGGTAAAGGAAAACGCTACTGCAAAATTCAACGAGTCTGTCGATGTGGCCGTGAATCTCGGCATTGATGCGCGCAAATCCGACCAGTTGGTGCGCGGCTCAGTCGTGTTGCCTGCGGGTACCGGCAAGACTGTGCGCGTCGCCGTCTTTGCCCAGGGTGCCAAGGCGGAAGAGGCCAAGGCCGCAGGCGCTGATATCGTCGGTTTCGATGATCTGGCTGCGACGGTCAAGGCAGGCACCATTGATTTCGATGTTTGCATTGCCACACCCGATGCCATGAAGGTGGTTGGGCAGTTGGGTCAGATTCTCGGCCCACGCGGCTTGATGCCAAACCCGAAGGTCGGAACGGTCAGCATGGACGTGACGACTGCAGTGAAAAATGCCAAGGCGGGCCAGGTGCAGTACCGCACCGACAAGGCCGGTATCGTCATGTGTACGATCGGTCGTGCTTCGTTTTCAGTCGAGCAATTGCAGCAGAACCTTGCCGTATTGATCGATGCGTTGAACAAGGCCAAGCCGTCGGCCGCGAAGGGACAATATTTGAAAAAAGTCTCGGTTTCCTCGACGATGGGGGCCGGAGTGCGTATCGACCAGGCGAGCCTGGTTGCCGGTGCGCAGGCTTAAAGAACTTTGGGTCGTTGCCTTGCCTGTATGGGGGCGGCGGGTTATCAAAGACCGCAGGTGTTCGCAAGAACTTAAGCGTCGGCAACAGAACAGCGTTGCGGCAGCCTGCGCAGATGGCGTTACCCGAGAGCGGGAATTTCGATTCCTGAGTGAAGGTCGCCGTATCGCCAACGCCGACTTTTCGGCGTTGGAGCTTGAAAGGAGTTGACCGTGGGTCTCAATCTTGACGACAAGAAGGCGGTAGTTGCCGAAGTGTCCGCAGTAATTGCGAACGCCCAGTCGGTTATCGTCGCCGAGTACCGTGGTCTCGAAGTGGGTGACATCACAGCTTTGCGTGCCAACGCGCGCAAAGCTGGTGTGTTTCTGCGTGTGCTGAAAAATACCCTCGTGCGTCGTGCTGTAGCTGGCACACCGTTCGAAAAGCTCGCCGATCAAATGGTTGGTCCGCTGATCTATGGAATTTCCACGGATCCAGTGGCCGCCGCCAAGTTGTTGCACGACTTCGGCAAGAGCAATCAGCATCTCGTCATCAAGGCGGGTGCCATGCCCAACTACGTCATGGACGCAGTGGGTGTCAAGGCACTGGCTTCAATGCCGAGTCGTGAAGAGCTGCT
Source organism: uncultured Rhodocyclaceae bacterium (assembly GCA_903930805.1). Taxonomy (GTDB): domain Bacteria; phylum Pseudomonadota; class Gammaproteobacteria; order Burkholderiales; family Rhodocyclaceae; genus Sulfuricystis. Next base: position 1,690 of record CAIYZZ010000468.1, read on the forward strand.
ATCCAAGTTGCTCGGCACCATGCAGGCACCGATCACTCAGTTCGTCCGTACGCTCAACGAAATCCCGACAAGGTTCGTCCGGGGTCTTGCTGCCGTGCGTGACGCCAAAGAGACTGCGTAATCGTTTTTCATCGATCCAAATATTCATTCAGGAGTTGTAATCATGGCTGTTAGTAAAGCTGAAATCCTCGACGCAATCGCCGGCATGACCGTTCTCGATCTGTCCGAATTGATCAAGGAAATGGAAGAGAAGTTTGGTGTTTCCGCTGCAGCTGCCGCTGTTTCCGCAGCCGCCCCCGCAGCCGCTGCCGCTGCGGTGGAAGAGCAGACCGAATTCACCGTCATGCTGCTGGCTGCAGGCGAGAAGAAGGTCGAGTGCATCAAGGTCGTCCGTGCTGCCACTGGCTTAGGCCTCAAGGAAGCCAAGGATTTGGTTGATGGGGCTCCCAAGCCCGTCAAGGAAGCCATTTCCAAGGCCGATGCCGAGGCTCTCAAGAAGCAGTTGGAAGAGGCCGGCGCCAAGGTCGAAGTCAAGTAATTCAGTTTGTGTCATGGGCTGGCAGCCTGCTACAGGCAGCCAGCCTTTCTGCATTTGTTTTTATAGA
>CAIYZZ010000469.1 GCA_903930805.1 uncultured Rhodocyclaceae bacterium
CCTCAATGCTGAGTGTGGACTCGGGCATGTCGAAATTCAGCGGAGTGGTGAAGTGTGACACGCTGATTGCGAACAGCGTCGTCAGCACCAGCTACACACCCGGCGCGGGAAATATCTGGTAGTTAAAGAGCGCAAGGTCTTTTGGGGTGAGTCCTTGCTGTTCCATTCTGAATTTGATGGCCTCGACCGGATCTGCTGGACCCATCGGGAAATGCTTGTGCTCATAGGCCTCGATGAGCGTTACAAGAATCTCCATCTCATCCGCCGCTGGCGTCCCTTCCTGCGCCTGGAACACCCGTTCCAAGCGCTTGAACGCAGCACGCAAATCGTCGTCGCTGCGGATTGGCTTAATATTCATTGACGCTCTCCACATTGATTTGGTTATACCGTGCATGGGTTCCAACGAACTTGACCCAAGCGATTCCCGCTCGATACTGCATCTCCACGACCAATCGGTACTTGTTCCCTGCAATGTTGAACACCACCCGGTTACTGGCACAGATACTTGCGCTGCTGTATTGATCCTTTATGTTCTGGGGAGTTCTCCAGTTTGCCTTGATCGCCTCGTCGTACCAGCTTTGCAACGCACCTTGCGAATCGGCATACCCCGGCTGACTCCAAAACTTTACCAACGAACTCTTGGCTACCACCCGCATTAGCAATACTCCCATTTTGGGAGAATTGTAAGCCTATTGGGCCAAACGTCAAGCATAAAATTCCCGAACCCGAACTACCCCAAAGCAGCCACAAGCCTACGACGGATGATTGTCGTGACTTGCCGCCACCAGGATCAAATCCTACCCGTTTGGACGGCAGGACCCGCCACCGGATAATAATGCTGCGCGGTGTCGTCGGCACTTGGAAATTAGGCGGCGACCTCGCCCCTTTCCTACATCTCGGGCAATGGCTGCACGTCGGCAAGGAAGCAACCTCCGGCCTCGGCGGCTACAGTTTGCACGCCGCCTGAAAATCAATAGCTTACAATTCCACGATCATTTCGCTTGATTGTAAGGATTTCCCCATGATTCCCCGTGCCGCTTCCTCCTTGCTCGACGAAATCCGCGCCGGCTACCCGACAACGAGACAGCCGAGGACTTGAAGCCTTGTTACGCAACTTCGAGAATGCTGGCGTGCTGCGTGTTGCAGGCGAGAAACTTGTCTTCGCCGACGATGCCGCACGTTCCTTCGCCAAGGGTGGCTGGCTTGAGCCATATGTCTACGACTGTGTGTCCGCGCTCACCGGAGAGTTGGGCATCCGTGACAAAGCCGTCAACCTGCAAGTCGTCGGCCAGGAAGTTAAAAACGAACTGGACATCGCGCTCATGGTGAGCAACCGGCTGTTTGTCGTCGAGTGCAAGACAGCCCGCATGGACAAACCCGAAGCCCCCAAAGCCAATGACACCTTGTTCAAGCTTGCGGAGATATGCCGCCGCGTCGGCGGAATCGGTACGCGAGGCATGCTGGCAAGCTATCGCCCCTGCGTGACCCGGAAAAGAAGCTGGCTGCGGCACTCAACATCGAACTAGTGTGTGGTCGCGAGTTGATCGACCTTAATGCAAGGATTAAAGACTGGATCACGCGGTAATTGTCATCCACTCGATGCCTCACGCCGACTTCCGCAGTTGTATTACCATCTGCCACAAAGTATTATCTGTCGCATGAATACCCTGACCATCAAACTTCCGTCGCAGCTCGAAGCCGAAATTCTCGAAGCGAGCGCTCAGGAACATCTGAGCAAGTCCGAGATCGTGCGCCGCGCACTGGAAACCTATCTGCGGCAACGCAAGACGGCCGCTCCCTTCGTCTCGGCACTTGACCGGGCGGGTGACCTGGTGGGCTGCTTTGAAGGTGGTCCAGATGATCTCGCTTCCAATCCCGCACACCTGGCTGATTTTGGTCGCGTTTGAGACATGCGCCTGATCCTCGACACGGGTCCATGGGTTGCGTTGCATTGCAGGAACGAACGGCATCACGATTGGGCGAAGGCGCAGTTCGCGCAGACCGCCGATCCATTGCTCACCTGTGAAGCAGTCGTCGCCGAAACCTGCTTTCTTCTTGCGCGCGCCGGCTTCGACCCCGTCAAGGCATTAACCCTGGTTGAACGGGGCGTAGTGCAGGTGGCAATGTCACTGGGCAATGAAGTCGCTGCGGTGCGCGCCTTGTTCCAACGCTATGACAATGTGCCTGCCTCGCTGGCGGATGCCTGCCTCATCCGCCTCGCCGAACTGCACGAACCCTGTCGCGTGCTCACGCTGGATAGCGACTTCCATGTCTATCGGCGACACGGCAGGAAAGTCATCCCACTACTGACTCCGTAACCTCCGGCGTCAGCATCAGGACAGCGGCTTGCCAAGGCGTTCTGGCCGCCACCCATTGCTCGATGATCCACACGAGGCGGAGGAATGCGATCCGTTCCTCGATCCAGTTGAGGACGTCCCACAACAACTCCTCGAGCATCCAGATCGCGACAAGGAGCCAGATGAGGATGCGTTTCATCAGTCGATTTGAGCAGGGATGAGAACACCCAAAATAGGGGTATCCGGCGATGATACACGGCGGCATCCTGCTGCCGCCTTTGTGGCACGACCAGAACCACCCGACACGAACCGCTAATAATAGAATCCGGTTTCAGATATATTGAATAGAGATTCGATATGGCGAAGATTACCAAGCAACAACTTTCATTTGGCACGGATTTTTATCCGCAACCGGATAGCAGTATCCGCAAACCGGAACCTGTTAGCGGACAACCAGGCAAAGCGAAACCTTCCAGGAGTGGCAAGGAGCCCGTTCAGGCGTCGTTGCAACCCTTCCTTCCCGGGTTGTCACGACGCGGTCGCCCACGCTCCAAGAACCCGATCGCCCCCAGCGTGCGTGCCAGCGAAAGCCGCAAGCGCCGCATCGAGGGCGGGGTAAAGCGTATTGAACTGCTATTGGAACCGGCAATTGCCGCCGACCTCGACGCTTTGGTCGCGCATTTCAAGGTGTCGCGGGTTGAGATCATCAGCCGCTTTGTGGCCAAAACCGCAAAGCGCATTCAGGTAGCACTGAAATGATCCTGTTTCATGATCTGGTCGGTTATGGTGCAGCCACCCTGACTACCCTCGCCTTCATCCCGCAGACCCTCAAGTCGTGGCGAACCCGCGATCTTTCCGGTGTGTCGCTCAGCATGTACAGCCTATTCACGCTGGGTGTCCTGCTCTGGTTAATCTACGGCATGCTGCTCGACAGTTGGCCGATCATTGTGGCCAACACCGTTACCTTGGCCTTGGCTGGCACGGTGTTATTCCTCAAACTTCGGCACAAGTGACCAGCATCCATTGCTGAATGCCACGGTGACCGTCCCGCAATTGGGGATGGCTTGCCGGACTGCCTGCTCCTGATCAACTCTGGCAATCACGAGGACGGAGCGCAGCGGGTATTCATGGGAAACCGCCAGTACCATCGTGCCTGCCGAAAATGATTCGAGCGATTGCAGAAATGAACGCAGGCGTTCCGTCTGCTCGATGAAGCTCTCGCCGTGTGGCGGGCGAATACGAATCGGATCTGGGCGCACCAGGTCGTTGAAGGTGCAGGTCGGCAAGCCATCCATGCCAGATTTCCGTTCGTTGAGTCGAGCATCCACCCGCAGTTTGCAGCAATGGCTCTTAAGGATAATGGCAGCCGTCTGCTGCGCGCGCGGGTACTCCGATGCGAATGTGTGCGAAAACGTCATGTGTTCCAGGCGCTGTGCCACGTCCGCCGCCTGTTGCCGTCCGCGTTCGGTCAGATTGACAAGGCGCTGAGGATCGTCGTTGATGAAATCGGCGACATTCGCTTCGCTCTCGCCATGCCGAACAAATACGATTTTCATGCCGGTACCTCGATCGGTTCGATCAACCCTGCATCATCATCCTGAGTCTTGCTCACCCGCCGACTGACCGGCCAAGCCTGCAATTCCCCATACCGGTACGGCGCGACCATCCTGGCCACTTCTTCGGGCATTCCACTCAGCCAGGATTGCCATTGCTCTGGTGTAACAATCACGGACATCCGGTCGTGGATCGGTTCCATGACAGCGTTCGGAGACGTCGTCATGACGCACACGGTGCGCAGGATTGTGCCGTCCTGAGCTTTCCATGATTCCCAAAGCCCACCCATCGCCAGGGGCTCGACGGATTTTGCGCTGAGGTAATAGGGTTGTTTGATCTTGCCTTCGGCTTTCCATTCATAAAAACCCGACATGGGGATCAGGCACCGCCGGCGTTTGAACGCATCGCGAAACGAGGGTTTCTCGGAGACGGATTCCCCGCGCGCATTGTTGAGCTTCGCGCCAATACCGGGATCCTTAGCCCAGTGAGATACCAAGCCCCAGTGCAGCAGATGGAGAACGCGCTTGCCTTCGGGAGATTGCCGAATCACCGGGATGTCCGTGCCGGGCGGGATGTTGTAGCGCGGCGAGAAGTCGGCACATTCGTCGAGGCCGAAACGGGTGACAAGTTCGTCGGGCGTGGCATTGAGGGCGTAGCGACCGCACATGGAGCAATGGATCCAGAGTTATGATGGCCCATTATGGTCGAATTCTAAATTTCTTTCCGCATGCTGCTTCCCACCCGATCCCCCAGTTGGTTCCCTCCCGTCGCCCTGATAATCTTGTCAGTTATCTGGGGGTACACCTGGATACTGGCTAAACAGGCACTGGGCTACTCACCACCATTTGCTTTCGCCGCCGAACGCTGTGTGGGTGGCGCCCTCGCGCTGTTTCTCGTTCTCCGGATCATGAGGCGCCCCCTTCGGCTGACTGCGCCCGGCCCTACACTGGCAATCGCGCTGACTCAGGTCACCGGATTCATGGTGTTCCAGACTTGGGCGCTGGTAGCAGGCGGTGCAGGAAAAACGGCAGTACTCATTTTCACGATGCCAATCTGGACATTGCTAATGGCTTGGCCGATCCTCGGTGAGCGTATCCGCGGTGGTCAATGGCTGGCTGCCGTCACTACCCTGACCGGATTGACGCTGATCATCGAGCCTTGGGATCTGCATACAAACCTGTTAAGCAAGTTCCTTGGCGTCATGGCTGCGCTGTGCTGGGCAGTTGGTACTATTCTCATCAAGCGCCTGCGCTCAAGCCAGTCCGTTGATCTCTTCTCCCTGACCGCCTGGCAGATGGTGCTCGGCGCAATCCCCTTGGTTCTGCTCGCCCTGGTTGTGGAGGAGCGCCCTACCGATTGGACGATTCATTACATCGGGATCCTCATCTTCATGTCCATCGTCAGCACCGCCCTGGGCTGGTGGCTGTGGATCTACACCCTTGACCGGGTGCCCGCCTGGGAAGCCAGCCTCTCGGTTCTCGGCACGCCGGTAGTCGCCATCGTTTCTTCCCGGCTGGTTCTCGGGGAAGCGTTCAAACCACTGGAAATGACCGGAATCATTTTGATTGGCAGCGGGTTACTGCTGCTTTCCATGATCAACTGGGCGCTCAGTCGGCGCAAATAACAATCCATCCATCACCTCTATCAGTTCGCCACGAATAATTGCACATGGCAAAACGATCACTCCCCCTCGCCAAGGTCTATGGTCTGCTCGAACCCGGACCCGTTCTGCTGCTCACGACCGCGCACAAGGGGAACCTTTGTGCCACTTCCCTTTAACCACGGAGTCATTTATGGCAACCAAGAAAGCCCCGGCCGCCAAGGCCAAAGCCCCCGCAAAGAAACTCGCAGCTGCTGCTAAAGCTCCGACCAAGAAACCGGTCGTTGCTGCCAAGCCTGCGGAGATGAAGCCAATCAAGGCCGCATTGAACAAAACAACCCTGATCGCTCACCTGGCCGAGAACTCTGGCGTCGAGCCCAAGGCTGTGAAGGCCGTGCTGACCGCTCTCGAAGCCACCACCCTGGCCTCGATGAGCAAAAAGGGCATCGGTGAATTCACCCTACCCGGCCTACTGAAGGTCATTGCCCAGAAGGTGCCTGCCAAGCCCAAGCGCTTCGGCAAGAACCCCTTCACCGGTCTGGAACAATGGTTCCCGGCCAAGCCGGCGTCCGTCAAGGTCAAAGTTCGTCCGTTAAAGAAACTGAAGGACGCCGTGCTGTAATCAAGTCACAGCCAACCGCACGGATCGGGGCATGGCCGTTGGCCATGCCTTTTTTTTCTTACCACCCCAAATCACCTCCGAAACCCAAGGAGTACCAGATGGTATTGCTCGAATTCTCCATGTCTCCCTTCGGCAGGGGCGAAAGCCTGAGTCCTTATGTCGCCCGTTCGCTCGACATCATCGACAAGTCGGGACTGCCCTATCAACTGACCCCGATGGGAACGATCTTGGAGGGCGAGTGGGATGAGGTGATGAAGGTGGTCTCGGACTGCTTTGCTGTCATGAAAAGCGACTGCGACCGCATCAGCGCCCAGATCAAGATCGATTACCGGGCAGGCCCCGGAGGTCGCATGAAAGCCAAGATCGATGCGATCGAGGACAAACTCGGCCGCAAGCTGACGACATGACGCCCATGAATGACCTCCCCGATCTCGACTGCATCGAACTCGTAACCGGCGGATCACCCGAGTTTGCGGTGATCTGGATGCATGGCCTGGGCGCCGATGGCTCGGATTTCGTTCCGGTCATTCCAGAACTTGGACTCAAAACCGGTGTCGGCATCCGCTTCATCTTCCCCAATGCCCCGGAAATTGCCGTGACCTGCAATGGAGGTTATGTCATGCCAGCCTGGTACGACATCATTTCCCTCGACAGCACATCACGGGTTGTCGATGAAGCCGGCATTCTGCGCACCCGGGAACAGATTCGCCAGCTGATCCAACGGGAGAACCAGCGCGGCATCCCCAGTTCGAGCATCGTGCTTGCTGGATTCTCGCAGGGCGGTGCCATCGCCTACACAACCGCTCTCACCCACCCGGAACGACTGGCCGGAATCATTGCCCTCTCGACATACATCCCCAGTCAGAACCTCATTGAAAACGAATTCAGCGTTGCCAATACCAACCTGCCGATCTTCGCGGCCCATGGAATCGAAGATGATGTCGTCGCGCCTGAACTGGGCATCCATGCACGGGATTACCTGATCGACGAGGGA
>CAIYZZ010000470.1 GCA_903930805.1 uncultured Rhodocyclaceae bacterium
ATCACGGACAGGTTAACACTCTGGGCTACGCCTATACGGCCAAGTGCTTTGATTGCCACGGCAACCACTCCATTCAGCCTTCGACAGATCCGAAGTCAAAACTGCATGCGGACAATCGCCTCAAGACCTGTCAGAACTGTCATAAGGCTGCGACTGCGGGCTTTACCAAGTTCGAACCGCATGGCACGTCGAACGATTTCATCCGCTATCCGCTGATCTGGATCGCATCCAAATTCATGCTGCTGTTTCTTGCCGGTATCTTTGCGTTCTTCTGGTCCCATTCCGCTCTGTGGTTCTACCGCGAGTTCAAAGAGCGCAATGAAGGTAAGTCCCGCACGCACGTGAAAACCGATGAATTGCTCGCAGGAAAATTCAAAGGCAAGCATTACCAGCGCTTCCCGTTAATCTGGCGCATCGCCCATCTGGCCTTTGCCCTTAGCCTGATGATGCTGACCCTGACCGGAATGTCGGTGCTGTTCGCAGACACAACGTGGGCACCGGTCGTGATGCACTGGCTGGGAGGTCCGAAAGTAGCGGCCGTGATTCACCGTACATTCGCAGCGCTTTTGGGCACCATATTTGTTGTGCAATTGCTGTACTTCGTGATGCACGTAATCCGTAACCGGAAGACCTTCGAGTGGTTTGGTCCTGATTCCCTTATCCCGCGCCGGCAAGACTTGCGAGATATCCAGGCGATGGCCAAGTGGTTCTTGGGTCTTGGGCCGCGGCCGGTGTTCGATCGCTGGACGTACTGGGAGAAGTTCGACTACTGGGCGCCATTTGTGGCTGTGATCCTGATCGGCACCACGGGGTTGATGCTCTTGGCTCCTACCGTGACCGGTACGTTCCTGCCGGGCTGGGCGTTTAACCTGGCCACCATTTTCCACGGTGAGGAGGCGTTGCTGGCGGTACTGTTCGTGTTCACGGTGCATTTCTTCAACAACCATTACAGGCCCGACAAGTTCCCACTGGATGTTGTGATGTTTACCGGATCGATGCGCCTTGAAGCATTCAAGCGCGAGCATAGGGTTGAATACAATCGTTTGGTTGCTTCAGGCGAACTCGAAAAGTATCTGGTCGATGCTCCATCGCAACCCTTGACTCTGGGAGCAAAGATACTGGGCTTCACCCTAATCGCATTCGGTTTGCTGCTGTTGGTGTTGGTCCTAATCGGGATGTTTGGAGCGTGACTGGCGCGTAATACGTAAGCACAATTTACGTTCCGACGTTGATAGATGGCGCTGGTGGTGGACATTCACCGCCAGCGCCATTTTTTCTGTGGCGTGCGCTGCATTTGGCGACTAGCTTTTCGGCAGATATAGCAACCAGACTTAACCCAGATAGTGATCCCCATCGCCAACCATCCATAGGGTAGATCGCTCTGAGACTTACGACTCGGCAACTGCATAAAGAAAGTATTCACCCCATTGTCTGATCCGGGGCCTTGATATCGCATGAAGTGGATGGCTTTACCCAAGCTGGCTGTACAAATATTTTGTACTAGACGCCCATTCCCCTCGGGAAATATCACCCTCGTGATTCACCATCTGACGATATATCGTCTTGATAAAAAACATGTTTATCAATTCTTTCGGAAGTTGGCACGGCCGTTGCGTATGGATGGGCAAGAAAGAAAATCGCAAGACACCAGCAAGTCACCGAATACGAAACAAAGGAGAACATCATGAGCGCACTACTTACAACACGGACTTTTGAAGTCACCGGGTACGAAGCCTCTCGGGCGTCTGTTGTAGAGAAAGGCGAAAGCATCGTCCTGTTCTTTGCGGCCCCCTTCATAAGCTTGACCTACATACTTGCGTTACCCATTGTGGGCCTCTGTGCTCTGGCCTGGATAGGTGCCAAGGCTCTTCTGGGGTGGGTTACGACTGCGACTAGAACTGTTTTGCTGATGATCGTTTCACCCTTCATCGGTCTGGCTTTCGTCTTAGCCGTACCTTACTTCTGCCTGGGTGTTCTGGTGTGGATCGGATCGAAGAGCTTATCTGCTCGCTGACCGGTCTGGTCGGCGCAATGCTCAAACCCTCAGCGGAGGGTTTAGAGGGGGTGTTGTCATGAGCGAGTGCAATGCTGTTAAATATTTGCAGCAGAAATCCACTGAACACGGGAAGATCGCGGAACTGGCCTCTGTTGCACTAGTGGTCGTTGGCAATATCAATAAGTCTGGTATGACGGCGGAAGATATTGAGTATCTGCACGACATCGTTAGCCACATTTATCTGGAGGGCGGAGTTGAGATCCTTAACTTTATCCATAGTGAAGCGCCAGATTGCGATATCTGTGCTGCATTGGTAGCGCAGATTGATTCGTTGGTGAGTTAATCGTCACGCCGCAATGGCACTAGTTGTATCCTCGGTTGATTCCGTGAGCACGAAAATATGAACAACGAATCGACCACATCGTCTGTTGCTGCGACACCAAACTATCGGCAGGTGGCCGTTTCGGGTTTTGGTAATTTTCAGCCGCAGGCAACTTGGGTTGTCGCGCTAACACTTTTGCTGGTATTGGGTCAGGCACTGCCGGAACTCAAGTTCTTTTCCACGCCATCGAGCTACCTGCCGTTTCATACTGTTCTCGAATTTGGCTCGATGGCGGTATCGGCGATGGTGTTCGCCTTGGCCTGGAACCTGCACCGGCAGACTGATAACAGTCACCTCATCATCCTCGGCACAGGATTTCTTGCTGTCAGCCTGATTGACATCGCGCATACCTTGTCCTACGTGGGCATGCCAGACCTGGTTACCCCGAGTGGGCCCGAAAAGGCCATCAACTTTTGGTTGGCTGGGCGCTATGTAGAAGCGGGGGTGTTGCTGGCCGTCGCTTTTCGCCCTGTGACACATTTGTCTCTGGCTGCCTGCCGTAGTGCTGCGTTTGCGGCAGTCCTTCTTGCCGCCGGTGTCTGGTGGTTGGGTATCTTCCATACAGATTGGCTGCCGCATACCTTTGTTCCCGATCAAGGTCTGACCACCTTCAAGATCGGCGCCGAATACTTGCTGGTTGGAATTTATGGCACGGCGGCAATTCAGATGTTCCTAAAGTATCGGGAGCCGCACAACGCTGACCTGCGCTGGCTTGCGGCGGCTGCATGGATACAGGGGCTGGCCGAGCTGTTCTTTACCCTCTATGCCGACGTTACTGACCTGTTCAATCTGTTCGGCCACATCTATAAGATGGCCGCGTACTGGATGGTCTACCGCGCACTCTTTGTCTCGGGAGTGCGGGCACCCTATCGTCAGCTGAGTGAAAGCCTTGAAATGCTCAGCGACATTCTTGCGACCACGCAGGACGGCTTTTGTCGCCTTGATGTCCAAGGCCGCCTGCTTGATGTTAATCCGGCCTACTGCCGACAATCCGGCTACACCCGTACCGAACTGTTAGGGATGCGAGTTACAGACCTGGAGGCGGTGGAAAACTCGGCCCAGACCACTGAGCGTATTCAGCGCCTTATGCAAGAAGGCAGCGACCTGTTTCAAACCCGGCATCGTCGCAAGGACGAATCAATCTGGGACGTTGAGGTGAGCGCCACCTATCACCATCACGATGTCGGGGGTGGGCAGTTCTTCGTATTCCTGCGAAACATAACTCATCGCAAGAATGCCGAAGAAGCGCTTAAAGAAAGCGAGCAGCGCTGGAAATTTGCGCTGGAAGGTGCGGGCGATGGAGTATGGGATTGGAACATCCAGACCGGTGAAGCGCACTTTTCCAAGTGCTGGAAAGAAATGCTTGGCTATACCGAGGGCGAAATCACGGGTAACCCATCAGAATGGATAAGCCGTGTTCATCCAGACGATAGTTCTGCTGCGATGGCTGCAGTCCAAGCACATCTCGACGGCAAGGCGCCATCCATCGAGGATGAGTTTCGCATGCTGTGCAAGGATGGTAGCTGGAAGTGGATACAAGGTCGCGGCATGGTGGTCAGCACGAGTGAAGACGGAAAACCGGTACGCATGGTCGGAACCAATACCGACATCACGAAGCGAAGGCAGACAGAGGAGATGCTACGCAAACTGGCCAAGGCAGTCGAACAAAGTTCTGCCTCAGTGGTCATTACCGATCACATGGCCAACATTGAGTACGCAAACCCGCGATTTACAGAGGTCACCGGCTACAGCGCCGACGAGGTTATCGGAAAGAATCCTCGGATCTTCCGGTCAGATCAAACGCCCAGAGAAATCTATCAGGATCTATGGACGAAACTCAAGAGCGGTCGGGCATGGGAAGGCGAATTTTCTAATCGGCGCAAGAATGGCGAAATCTTCTGGGAAGAATGCCATATTGCTCCGGTCAAGAGTCCGCTTGGCGAGATCACCCACTATGTCGCGGTGAAGAACGACATTACGGATCGCAAGCGAATGCAGAGCCGACTTGAACAAGTCCTCTCGGAGCAGAAGGCCATTCTGGAAAACGAGCTTGTCGGCATCGCGACTATCAAGGATCGTACGATTCTTTGGGCGAATCCGGCTTTCGAACAAATGCTTGGCTATGCGTCGGGCGAACTCAACGGGATTCCAACTCACCAATATTTCCTTAGCGAGGAAGCCTATTTGGCATTTGGCACAGCAGCCTACCCAACTCTAGCAGCGGGTGATATATACCGCTCAAAAGTCGAGCATCTGCGTAAGGATGGCACCCGGATCTGGGTGGATGTAAGCGGCTCGATGCTGGATCGAGAAATCGACGTATCACTCTGGGTGTTCTTGGATGTTTCCGCACTGGTTCGCAGTAAAGAACAATTGAAAGAGGCGCAACGTGTTGCTCAGTTGGGAAGCTGGGAGAACGACTTCACAAGAAGCACCGTTACCTGGTCCGACGAAATGTTCAGGATATACGGGCTTGAGCCTCAAGCACAGGGACCAACGTACGACGAGTGGATTGCCATCATCCATCCCGACGACAGAGTACTGGTCGATATGCTTTTTGGACATTCAAGGATTAACGTAACGCATCGCATTGCCTGTCCCGACGGACAACTCAAATTTATCCGGGTTCTAGGGAAATCCGAGTTCGCGGAAGACGGAACATCGCTGCGCACCTTTGGTACTGCACAGGACATTACATTGTCAGCGCTGCAGGAAATAGAGATAAAGACTAGCGAAGAGCGTTTCCGCCTGATCGCCGACTACACCTACGATTGGGAGTATTGGCAAGGGGTTCAAAACGAGATGCAGTATGTCAGTCCGGCTTGTGAGAGGGTTACCGGCTATAGTCCGCTTGAGTTCTACACCAAGCCTGACCTGATCAAGAACATTGTTCATCCGGATGATGCCGAAATCTATACCGGCCATCATGAAGATAGCTCTGATCACGCAGAATCAACCATCACTTTCCGTATCGTGACCAAGGATGGCCAGGTTCGTTGGATCGCTCATGGCTGCAGGGCTGTTTTTGGGGCCGACGGCAGTTCCCTCGGACGCCGGGTCAATAACCGCGATATCACGGATTTGAAGAATGCCGAGCAACTTGCTCATCGTCTTGCCTATTTCGATCCGCTGACGAATCTTCCCAACCGACGCATGTTGCTTGACCGCCTGGATCATGGCCTGGCGCAGGCGAGGCGGTTTCACCGTTCGTTGGCTGTCATGTTCCTTGATCTCGATCGATTCAAGCAGATAAATGACACCCATGGACATGATGTGGGTGACGCGTTGATCAAGGAGGTGGGGAAAAGACTCCACACCTGTATCCGCTCGGGCGATACGGTAGCCCGGTCAGGGGGGGATGAATTCATCATCGTGCTGCCTGAAATAGCGAGTCCGTCCGATGCTTCCTTGGTGGCGGAAAAAATCATTCATGCGTTCTCTGAACCGGTTCTAGTGGATGATCTCGTCCTTGAAGCAACGACAAGTATTGGCATTGCCGTGTACCCGATTGATGGAACCGACGATGCACAATTACTGATGAAGATGGCTGATCAGGCAATGTATTCTGTCAAGAACTCCGGACGGAACGGATACCAACTTTACGTCGGCGGCGATCAGCGCTAGCAAGGCAATGTACTTGTTGGCCATTCGCGGTAGCGTAGCGATTAACGGAAACTTTAAACATGATCTGCGCCATATCCCCCAAACCACTTGGAGAATCCATTGAGCAACAAACTATATGTAGGCAATTTAGACAAGAACGTCACTCAGGCTGACCTCGAGCAGATGTTTGTGCAGCACGGCGTAGTTATTTCGGCCCTGGTATGTGCCGACAAGGATTCAGGACATTCAAAAGGATTTGGTTTTGTCGAAATGGGTACCGAACAAGAGGCGAAAACGGCCATTACCGAACTCAACGGCAAG
>CAIYZZ010000471.1 GCA_903930805.1 uncultured Rhodocyclaceae bacterium
GATGATGACGATGTAAGTGGCGATACGTACTTCCTTGGGGATGATGTTGCGCATCATCGAAACCAGGCCGCAGGAGGCGATCAGCACCAGCGCGGTGGCGACGCCCATGGTGAGGGCATTCATGGCCGACACGGTCACCGCCAGCGTCGGGCACATGCCCAGCACCATGACGAAAGTGGGGTTCTCGCGCCAGATGCCTTGCATGAACTCCTCGTAAGTGTTCGCGGTAGCGGCGCTCATGATTTGCTCCTGATCTTGTCCAGATTGGGTACCAGTTTGGGCAGCAGGTTCTGGGCGCTATCGTTGATCGCCTTGCCTACCGCTCGAGAAGTGATGGTGGCCCCGGCGATGGCATCGATCTGCCAGGGGTTGGCCTTGCTGCCGTGCTTGACCGTTTTCACCTCGTTGGCGAGTGCCGCAAGTTCGGCGTTCAGCTTGACGTCGAGCGCAGTGAAGTTCGCCACAAAATTCTTGTCGGTGATGATCTTGTCGCCGATGCCCGGTGTTTCGCGCATGGACACGACACCAATGCCGACGACACACTGGCAGGCCGGATCATAGCCATACATGATGCGCACTGTATCGGCATAGCCCTTGGCACCGCCTTCGGCAGCCACACCGACGAGTTTGTCGCCGGCATCGTAGGCAGCGAAAAACTTGACGGCACCGACGGGCATCTCACCACCCGCAGACGGTTGAATGCCGCCCGCCGGCAGGGCGATGTACTCGGCAATCGACTTCGCCGCCGGCATCACCTTGAAAACTGCGCGCTCCAGGGCCAGGCGCCGGTTGGCATTGGCCGCCGGCAAGGTGATCTCGTAGGAACCAACAATGATCAGGCCGCAGATGGCGGAAATCAGTCCGAGGACACGCAGCAGGGTGCCCGTCGGCGTGATCTGGGGGGCGGGAATAATTGGAATGATGGGGACGATGCTCATGAGGCACTCCCGGAGTCACGCTTCGGCTTGTTCTTGAGAATATTCTTCTTCGGCGTCACCGCCGCATCTTCCTCGCGCGAGATGTAGCTGGGATTGAGCGGATAGGAGGCACCGCGCCGCTTCAGCTTGCCCTTGCCGAAGGGGGTGGGCTGGGATATCTGCTCGATCAGCGGTGTCGCGGCGTTGCCGATCAGGATTGCGTACATGACGCCCTCGGGCAAGCCGCCGTAGTAGCGGATCACCACGGTCAGCAAACCAATCGCAGCGCCGTAGATCCACATGCCGCGCGGTGTGACCGGCGAGGTGACCATGTCGGTCGCCATATACACGGCACCGAGGATCAGGCCGCCGGAAAACAGCATGAAGAAGGGGTCTGGATAATGGCCCGGGTCAAAGGTAAACAGCGCCCACGCGGTGACACCCGCACTGCCGAGAATGGCGGTCGGAATGCGCCAGTCCATGTAGCGGCGGGCGGCGAGATAAGCACCGCACAGCAGGATCAGGAGTGGCGACGGGCCCACCGCCATATGGCCAGTGAGCGACGACATCAGATCCCAGGCATTGACCAGCACACCTTCGAACTTCCACTTGGCCAGCGGCGTCGCGCCGGCCAGCGCATCGAGTTGCTTGTCGTGCAACCAGAGCACGACATCGGCCGGCATCATCAGCGGCCAGGCCAGCGACGAGGGAATGAACTCGGTGAAGCGGCCCGGCAGGAAGGACGGCGTGTAGGTGGCGATGGCCACCGGAAACGCCGCC
>CAIYZZ010000472.1 GCA_903930805.1 uncultured Rhodocyclaceae bacterium
ATGGCCCGAAACCGAGGTGGTCATCATCACCGGCTACCCGACCGTAGAGACGGCGAAAGAAGCGGTGCGGCTGGGCGCGTTCGACTATCTGGCCAAACCGGTCGGCCCCGACGATGTGATCAACGTCGCGAACGGCGCCATGACGCAGAAGAAGTGGTCGATGCATCGCGACCGAAATGAATCGGAAAATGGAGTCGGACCACGCGCCGGCTCCGGATGGAAAAGCAGCAATTTCACAATTTGAACCAAGGAGAATGAAATGAGCGCATTACGCAAAGTTTTGGTAGTTGACGACGATCCGGTTGTTGCCAGGAGCTTCGACCGGGTTCTTTCCGGCAAGGGCTACGCCGTGATCACGGCCTCCTCCGGACAGGAAGCGCTGACCAAGCTTGAGACCGAAGATTACGATGTCGTGTTCACCGACATCAAAATGCCGGGAATGAGCGGACTGGAAATGGCGGAGCAAGTCAAGGCGAGCCGCCCCTGGTTGCCGGTAGTTATCGTCACCGGATACGGTTCCCCCGACAACGAGGCGCGGGCCGAAGCGGCAGGCGTATCAGGCTTCCTGCGCAAACCGGTTTCGCCCGAAATGCTCGAGGGTAGCGCCCAGAAAGCGTTTTTCGAAAAAGACGCGACAGCCGAAAGCGCACGCGAACTTGCACCTACGGCACTGCCTGAGTCGGCCGCGGAAATCGCTGCACCGAACCGCGTCCTTCGCTTTCTCAAGAACGTCGGCCTGTTCCTCGCCGCGCCTTTTGTCGGGCTCGTCTACATTCTCACCTTCCCGATCGTCGGTCTGGGCATGCTCGCCTGGACTGCGATTCAGGCGCAGCAGAAAAAAGCCCAGGAATCGGCAACAGAGCAGGCGAAGGCACCGGCCAAGCCCAGCATAGCGAAAACCGCCGCAATGGTAGTTGCCGCACCTTTGATCGGACTTGCGTTTGTCGTCGCCGGGCCGCTGCTTGGAATCGGATTGCTGCTCTGGTTCGGTTTCATGGCGTGGACCAAACTCGGCGCCAAGACACTGGCAGACAGCCAGGAATTGAAGTAATCCGAAATCTAGCGGCAATAGTTTGAAGCGATTTCAGGGGGGGCTCGTCGCCCCCCTGTGCTTTTTGAAAGCGCGCAGGAAGCAATGATCAAGGCATGCGCAAGCATGAACTGATTCTCAAGTGATATTGCTTGATCTTTGTCAAACCCGACCGGAATGCGCCTGCTTACCATAGCCCATGATTGCCAATAGGGAGTGGACAGCGGGAATATGCACTGAAACTTCTCCTAGAATAATCACTGCGAAAAAAGCGAAGTTTCACGTGGGCGGTCTGCCCGCGAACGGATCGACAACCCCCGTCCGCCTTGGGCGTTGCCACGTCTAGCTTGAGTTCACGGGCAATACTAATAATGACCGATTTCATCGAATATTTAATTAGAAGCCAAGTATTTTACGGAGGCATGTGATGGTTCTCTTAATCGTGGTTATAACAGTCATCGTTTTCATCCTGGTTGATTTTGCGCTCCGCATCTATTTTCAAAGAAGGCAGGAATTAAAGCTTCGAAAAGAACGGGAACAGGCTCTTGATATCGGATTGAAGCTGGACTTTTCCGAGGAAGCAAAAACTTTGAAAAGGGTGGAAGTAAAGGAACCCAAAGCAAGGATCTTGGCTGTTGACGACGAATCGATCATCCTGGATAGCTTCCGGAAGATTCTTGTCGTTGCGGGTTATAGCATCGATACCGTGGAAAAAGGGCGGGAAGCTCTCGGGCTTATTCTAAAGAACGACTACGATTTCGTTTTCACCGACCTCAAGATGCCTGAAATGGACGGGCTGGAGGTGACCAAGGCGGTAAAGCACTTGCGCCCCGATATTGATGTAATCGTGATAACCGGCTACGCATCGATCGATACCGCCGTTGAAACCATGAAGTTCGGTGCCATGGATTATGTACAAAAGCCATTTACCGAAGACGAGCTAATCGCCTTCTTCAACAAATCTCTTCTAAAACGCAGGGACAGAATTGAACGGCAGATGAAGCCGACGGTGCGCTTGATTACTCCTGCAATAAAAGAATCCGGCTCTCAGCGTGAGTTCAACGTACCCGCAGGTGTCTTTGTTTCGCAAAACCATACCTGGTTGAACGTGGAGTTGAACGGTACCGCCCGTGTCGGAATTGATGACTTTGTCCGGAAAACAATCGGCAAGATCGATGCGGTCGAGCTGCCAAAATTGAATGCGGAAATAAAGAAAGGTGAGTTGTTGTTCTCAATCAAGCGCGATTCGAACACATTCGACATCACCTCCCCGATAAGCGGGAAAGTATCCCTGATAAATACCGAACATATCGAACATCCGGAACTGATCGCATTAAGCTCCTTTGAACTCAGCTGGATGTGCTGCATCGAACCGTCGAATCTCTCCGAAGAATTGCATTCTCTGAAAATTGGCGTGGATTCGCTTAATTGGTACAAGGCGGAGATAGAAAAGTACAACGAAATTGTGAAGAAGGTCGAAAAGGAAAGGCTGCAAGCCGCGCCGTCGGGCAAAGCCGATGATCAGGCCAAGAAACAAGAGTACGACGAGAAGCTGCTGAAGGAGTTCGCCAGTGCCTTTCTCCTGAGGTAGCTGCGCCACCTCCGGCGAAACAGACTGCTCCTTAATCGAATATCCAAGAGAGATGGTGATGATCAAATATTTCCTTGCTGCCGTATCGGCGGTCCTTTTCGGTATCGCCAATCTACCTGCGACCGCCGCACCAGCGGCAACCGTGGACGTGCCGGCCGAAAGGATATTTCCCTCCTCGGCCGGCGAAGTGGTGTTTCACCACCAGATGCATATCAAGGATCTCGGTATCAAATGCGCAGATTGTCACCACGAGATCAATGCCAAGAAATTGACCACTCCGCATCCGGACTACTTCAAGTCCTCCTCGATCAAGTGCGAGGCTTGCCACAACGAATCGGCGAAGATCAAGCAGAAGGCCTACGTGTGCTCGGAATGCCATCGCGCCAACCCGCGCAATATTGCGGATGAAACCCTCAGCGCGAAAGTGGTGGTTCACCAGCAGTGCTGGAAATGCCATCCGGTTGGAACCGGAAAAGAGGCCAGCGCGGTCTGTGAAAAATGCCATTCCGGAAAGAAAACGTTTTGACCATGCCATTTTGACCAATGCAATTGTGCCAATGATCGGTCTCTGAATAGGACACATCGTGGATAGAAGACAGTTTTTCGTAGCTACCGCTACCGTTGCCGCAGGAGGCATACCCAACAGCAATCTAAAAGCCGACAGCGCAACCGAGCCCAAGGAATTCGTCGGGGTGCTCGTCGATACGACCCGCTGCATCGGATGCCGGTCTTGCGAGGTGGCCTGTTCGGAAGCGAACAATAATTTCGTTCCGGACATCAAGACCGACAACGCGCTGGAAAAGGTACGGGACACGAGCGACAAGCAGTTGACCGTCGTAAACAAATACAAGACGGCAAAGGGCGACGTATTTGTCAAGAAGAACTGCCTGCACTGCTGGCAGCCGGCGTGTGCCGCTGCCTGTCTGGTGAACGCCATGCTCAAGACCAAAGAGGGACCGGTTACCTGGGACGGGGACAAGTGCATGGGATGCAGGTTTTGCATGATCTCCTGCCCCTTCGACATTCCGAAGTTCGAGTATTCCGGATGGAACCCGAGGATTCAAAAGTGCACCATGTGCTACGAAAGATTGCAGGAAGGGAAAAGGCCGGCGTGCGTAGATGCATGCCCGACGGATACGCTGATGTTCGGTAAGAAAAGGCAACTGATGGAAATTGCGCGGCACCGTGTGTACAGCTACCCGGACAAGTACGTGCACCACATCTACGGGGAGCACGAAGCCGGCGGGGCCGGCTGGCTGTACCTGTCCCCAGTGCCCTTTGACCAGATCGGGTTCAGGACCGATCTTGGCACCACCCCCTATCCGGAATACACAAGAGAATTCCTGATTTCCGTTCCCCTCATCGAATTCGGCGTCCCCGCCTTCCTGCTGGCACTGAACATGCTGACAGACCGCAAAGACGAAGTCAGCGAGAACCAGGGGTGGTCAGATGAATAATGCAGCCGTATTCGCAGGTGAATTCAAGAATTTCCTGAAGTTCTTTCTGGATGAATTGAAGCCCCGGGGGCCATGGCTCACGCCGTTCAACATCATCTCCATACCGACCATTATCGTCGGCCTCATCATCCTGTACTTCCGCTTTACGCTGGGACTCGGATCGGTCACCAATTTGTCGCAGCAGTACCCGTTCGGATTCTGGATCGGCTTCGACGTGATGACCGGCGTCGCCCTTGCTGGCGGCTCCTACGTCGTCTGCTTCGTCGTGTACGTGGTCCGGATGGAAAAATATCACAGCATCGTCAAGGTGACCGTATTGAACGGCCTGCTGGCATATATCTTCTATTCCGGAGCGCTGGTGCTCGATCTGGGCAGGCCGTGGCACATCATCAATCCGATCATCGGCAACTCGTTCGGATACAACTCCGTCCTGTTTCTGGTGTCCTGGCACTTTCTGCTCTACATGACCGTCTTGTTCGTGGAATTTTCACCGACCATCGCCGAATGGGCGCATTGGCCGAAATTGCAGAAATTTCTAAAAAGCTTGACGCTGGGCGCGGTGATCATAGGCATCACGCTCTCGATGCTGCATCAATCCGGCGTCGGCGCGATGTTCCTCATGGCCAAGCCCAAGATACATCCGCTCTGGTATTCGGAGTACATACCGCTGCTGTATTTCGTCTCCAGCATTTTTGCCGGAATGTCGATGATCATTTTCGAAGGATCGATCAGTTCCAAGGTCTTCAGCAACATGATCGGCCCGAAGACCCATCACGCTCACAACGACATCGTTCTGGGCATGGCCAAGGGCGCCGCCATCACCATGTTTGTCTACTATTTCTTCCTCGCGTTCATCTTCATGCACGGGGAAAAGTGGGAACTGATCGGCACCCCCTATGGCTACTGGTACCTGGTCGAAGTCGTCGGCTTTGTGCTCGTACCCTGCTTCATGTACGCCTATGGCGTGAGAAACAAGAACTTCGGCGTCATCAAAGCCGCATCGATCATGGCCTTGCTGGGTGTCGTCCTGAACAGGCAAAACGTGTGTTTGATCGCCTATAACTGGAACGTGCCGGTTAAGTACTATCCGTCCTGGCAGGAAATCGTGGTGACCCTCATGGTGGTCTTTGTGGAAATTTGGGTTCTCCGCTGGATCATTACCCGGATGAACGTCCTCTCCAAGGAATAGCAGAAGGAATCGAGATGGAATTCTACAGCTACGTAAATATATTTGAAACCAAGGGTTTGGCGTACATCCTGTTACTGTCTTTTCTGGTTCTGGGGATACTCCTGATCAAGTACCTTTCGACTCCCGAAAAAAAGGATTCGCAACATTCCGACCGGAAGCCGGTGGCTTGAGACCGGGGGCAGGGGAGTCCGGACAGGCGCCGCGCAGGCGGCGCGTCCAGTCCGGTCACTCCGCACCCCCTATGCAGTTCGCGGCGACGGCTCCGCCGGCCAGGGCGGTTGGTCAGCGCTTGGGGATCGGCGCCTGGTCATATTCAAATAAGCGCCAGCACGACATCGTAATCCGACCCACACAAATTTGAACGGCAGCGCAATGAAAGTAAGTGTCACCAAAATTAGTTCGAAACTGATAGTTGCCGTGAGCATTATCACAATCGTCATAGTCGGCGTGTTCTCCTATTTCAGCATTACGGCGCAAAGCGACGCATTGCTTTCCCAGGCGGGCATACATGCAAACAAGCTGAGCGACGCGATAAAGAACAGCATGCATACGAGCATGCTGGAAAACAAGAAAGAAGAAATCCATGCAATCATCAAC
>CAIYZZ010000473.1 GCA_903930805.1 uncultured Rhodocyclaceae bacterium
CCCGCTCGCGCGCCGGTTGACCTCGTCTTCCAATGCTCGCAGGCTTGCCATGATTTCGCCGAAGGTCGGCACCGGGCCGAAGATCATGTTCGACATCGCCCCGTAATCGGCCTCGACCGCCGCCAGCACATGCCCTTCCGGCACCAGGCGCAGACTGCCGGGAACCGCCAGATCGTAGCGCGCCCATCCACGCGGATAAAAACGCTGCTTGAACGCCACCACCTCCGCCAGCAAATCCAGATTCGCCAAGGCCGCATCCTTCACCGGTGCAGCGGCCATCCGCGCCAGATCGTAATAGTGCCGCGAATAGCGCGACGGCTGCGGGTTGCCTTTGGGCCGGTGCGCCTCGTGGTGCAGGATCGTCGCCTTCTCCCAGAACGTCCGCTCGGCCTTGATCACACGCACCGCGCATTCACGTCGCGCGAACACCTGCGGAAACTGCTCGGCGGCATAACTGCCGATCATCTTTTCCTCATGCGGCAACCAAGCTGCCAGCGGCCCGATCTCCAGCCGCAATTCCGGGCGCAGATAGCGGTCGGGGAAGGATGCCGGATAGCGAATCTCGATCACATGCGGATCATCTGCCGCGATAACGCACTGGCACAGTTCGCCAAGCGCAGCCGCGATGCGCGTCAGCAATTCGCCACCGATAACAGATTGCGCCTGCTCGTTGATCGCCGCGTTCAGCTTTTCCTGCTTGGCCTTCGAGCGCTCGGCCAGCGGGTCTTCACCACTGAGCGTGCGCCAATCCAGAATCAGGTCGATGTCTTCGGAAAAGCGCTCGATCAGCCGATAGGCTTTCGACAAACTGGTGCCACCCTTGAACATCAGCAGGCGCGCCAGTTCGGCATCGGCAAACAGGCGATCCAGCACCCAGGTCACCCAGAAATCCTTTTCCGCCACCGCCGGCGTCGTCTTCATCTTGGCGGCGGTTTCCGCAAACAGCGCCGAACGCTCAGCGGCCGGCAAGCGCGCAACGCGATCCATCAGGCGCGCTCCTCAGAAATCTGCTTGATGATTTCGTAAATCCAGCCCGCCACCATGCGCGTATCGCGCAACAGGCGCGTGCGTAATTTCGGGTCGAGCCACTGACGCAGCTTTTCAATCACGGCGGCGTCGACATGCTCCTTGCCCAGCGCCTTGATCGCCGGCACCAGCAAGCCGCTCTCACGCAAGGCAAAGCCGGTGTCCTTCAAGGCGGCTTTGCGAAAGGCCAATTCCTGCTCGCCAATCGCGTAACGCCGGCTGGGGCCATCAGAAAGGTAAAGCCATTTCCCCGGCACCTGCGTCGAGACGCCCAGCAGATTCAGTGCCGTATCGCCCGAAGGCTGAATGCGCCAGTTGAACTTGCGCGCCAGCGCCTGCGCCACCTGGTCGATGTCCGGGCTCAATTGCCCCAGCAGCTCGCTCTGGCGCGGGTAGTCATACACCCCCAGGCAAACACGGCGTATCGTCCCTGCCTTGGTCAGCGCAGAGAGTGCCTTATGGATGTTGGCCTCGCCAAAATCGGTCACAAAATCCGTCTTGGTAAATGCCCAACCCCTGCCGCGCCCGTAGATGCGTGAAAGTATTTTTTGTTCAATAGGTTGCATTAACGTACCAGAGAGTCTTTTTTCAGGGAAAGAAGCTTGTTTTCCGGAAAATAACACGCCCAGAATTGGAGCGCCAGAGAAACCTTTGGATGGCAATGAACAACCCGCCATTGCCTGCTATGATTGCCACGCATACGGCGCAAGCCATCCGTCGAACGGGGGCAACCCTGGCGACACAACCTGCCGGACAGATCAACGCCCAGCAGCCCAGCGGCCACCAACGAGTGGCCGTTGTCATTTCCCCCTGACCGCTCCGTCACGGCGCTTGCAACAACCCCCGCAAGCCCCGCGCCGTCGCTACCGCATCACGTACTGAACCACGCCGTCACGCGATAAAGCCGCGTCACGGCTTTGTGGCTTCGGTAATCACCGTACCGCCAGCGCCGACTTTTGCCTTGGCCTGGCATTGTCGCTACTGCCCGCCGCCTGCGCCGTCAGCAAAAAGCCGCTCACGGCTCCAGCGGCTACGTCAAACCCGGCTTGCTCGCGACGCTCGATTGCACCCTGCCAGGCCGGGGTAAATCGCAAGCGATTCAACATAACAGCGCATTACCCAAAGTCGGCCAGTCGCTCCGCTCAAGCTGCGCTTGGTGGCCGACCGCTCTCGCGCCCTGCGGGTTCGGGTAATGGTCTGTTATGTCTTGCGCCACCGGCCTGGACAACGGCCTGATCGGCGCTGCGCGTGGGCCTATTCAGCGCTACGCGATAGGTGGCGTTGATCCCCCGCCCGCCAGGCGGGTTTGCCTGCGGCGGCTCGCACTGCGTTGCTCGTTCCCGCCTCGGCAACCCCGCTCCCATCTGCCCCCAAGGTGAATCGGGGGCTCCCCGCAATCAAAGTGCCGTCTCGCCAGCGCCGACTTTTCGGGCCAGATCATGGCCACCGTCGCTTCCGCATTACATACTTTCGATCTCCCCAAGCGAAAAGAAAGAAATCCTTCATGTCCGGCACGACAGCCATGCCGGCCGTGTCTGGAAGATTGGCCGACCAGGCGCAATCGCACAAGGAGTCAAGCACATCGCGCAGTGCGGCAATCAAGGTCACCAAGGCATAGATGGCGTGATTTGAAGCCGTAACCAGTTCCGAGGCTCGCACATGCAGCGGCACCACATCCATCTGTTGCTGGTTGAGGTCAGTAATCAGGCTGGTCGCAGCATCACCGAACGCAATGCTTGCCATCCGCCCATTAAATTGGGCACGTTCACGCTCTCTGGGCGTGGCGTGCGTTTGCATAATCTGGCTGGCAATCTCGCCCCATCGCACGATGGGGTCGGCCATCGCCTGATGTTTTTGGCCGGTCAGTTTATTGATGTTGGAGTAGCGTCCGCCGGGGTGTGCGAAATCATCCAGAAAACCGAGGATGATGATTGGCAACGAGTTCGGCTGGAATGCATCCAGCACAGTAATTCCGCGCGTGGCGCAGATGGCCTTGGTTGTATCAAACAGTGAACGCAGTTTATGGCTGTAATTCTCGACGGCTTTGCTGTCTGGTGTGACCAGTTGGTTCCGCGCCATGTGGTCGAGGATCAAGACCAGTTTCAACACCCGCTCGAACCCTATCGATAACTCGAAGAACGCCGAATAGAAAAGCCCCTTCTTGTCACCAAGATTGGCGCGGCGCAACGCCGTCAGGCCGTTGCACAGACAGGCCTGGGCGAGGAGACCCTCCTGCTCGAGCAGATACCAGGTCGCGCTGAACGGCATCACGCAGATCCCCTCTCAATCAGTAGCGCCGTCTCACCAGCGCCGACTATTGAACCATCAGCCTTGAAAATCAACGTCGCGTGGGAACCTTGATAAAAACGCAACAAGATAATGACGGCAGACTCTGCTGCGCAGTTAGCCACTTGATAACAGAAAACCTCGGGGTTCTCGCAAAAACACGGCAAATCATTGAAGTACGCCTTTGCAATGGCTGCCATCTTTTCATTCGGCTCATTCAGTTTCTCTGCATTAGGCTCTGTCATTGCCAGCACAAAATGTGGATAGGCTGCAACTGTACCGTTCCATCGGGCATGAAAATGATGAAAGTAAAGTCCCCGACCGATCACTTCCAAAGCCCGTTTCAGCCGTTGATGGTCAACTTTGATGGCAACCGTTTCATGCTGTTGCCCGGAGTCAGTGTCTTCAACAACAACCGGGATTTGCTCAGCGGTAAAGCGGGCAATGACGGCCGGATTTTGCTTAATGGCCCGCAGTATTTTCGTGCCGAAGTGGTTTGCCGCAATCTGGTTGTTCGGGATGTTCATCGATAACGCATAGAGCAGATACTCGTCATCGTCCGACTTACTTCCATTATGAAGGTCGCAAGATGGGACTGTGATTAGCTGCTTGCGTAGGTCAACGCCTTGCGGCAAATCCTTTTGTTCAGGGAATAAACATCGTGGTGGCACATGTTCGACGGACGTAGCCGGCGCATCACACATGTAGCACGCGCGGGCCACCAACTTTTACCTATTTCCAGCACTCAACAACTGATGTCCATTTCCTAGCCTCGTCAGCCAAATCTGCCGTGCTTTTCTCGAACGAAAACATGCCACCCGACTTGTATTCAATCTTATTGGCGTCAAGGAAAGTTTTCACCGTCTGGCCGCTCACGGCAAAATTTACGTTCTGGCCTATTTGCCCCGTTGCATTGGCCATCTTCGAGTCGGAGAGTTTCATGGTGACCATACCAACTACACGCCCCTTCTTGTCGAGTACAGGACTTCCACTCGATCCGGGTTGGATTGGCGCCGTTATTTGAATCTGGTTTGTATTGTTCCCAAGGCCAGTCAGCGCGCTGATGACGCCTGGCGTCAAATTGCCACCAGATGACAATACGGAGTTCAGCGGATAACCATAAACGACGACATCCTCTCCTTGCCTTACCTTGCCCGGATCCGAGGTAATTGGCGCGAAACTTGACGAATCAGATTCAACTTTCAGCAATGCCAGATCGTTTGCCTTATCGGTCGTGACCAAGGACACCTTCGCCGAATTGCCGGCGACCCTGATTTCCTTACACCCTTCGTCGATAACATGCGCGACAGTCAGCATGTGGGATTTGCTGCTTACGAAAAATCCAGTTCCAGTCTTTGCCTTGGAATGTCCATTAGACTGTGCCGAAGACGTATCCGAAGCAGTGGGTTTCTTGTCTGCTGCACCAGCAGACTTTCTGGTCATGTCCCGCCCGACCTTCCAGTCGGAAGCCAATTCTTGCGCCTCTGCCTTCTCTGCCTTGGATAGCCTTACTTCAAATATGTCTCGATTTTTGGTGGCAGAGGTTGCAGTTTCTTTGTTCGACACAGCAAGATTCGCCCACGCGTATGCCAATACATTGTCGACCTCAACGCCGACGCCCTGACCATAATTGTAAGAAAGGCCAACCATCGCGTTAGGGTTGCCTGAGATTGCTGCGGCTTTCGATAGTTGAAATGACTTCAACTCATCCTTCGGAACAAATCTTCCCTTGGCATATTCGCTCGCTAGTGCCACCATTGCCGGGAGGTAAAATTGGCCAGCAGCTAACTGGATGAGTTGGATACCAAAATGTTCATCCTTTTCTTTGATATCTCTCCCGGCGACGTACTCACGCCCCAAATCATATTGCGCCTCGGGGAGGCCTTTTTCGGATGCTTTGCGAATCCAATCGATTGCCTGTGTCGTATCCTTTGTCTTTTCAAAGGCAACTCCTGCAAGTCGAAATCCGCATTTAACGCACCCTTTCTCCCACCCCTTGATAAGCCATTCCGTCTCTTTGTCTATATTCCCTGTGAGTAAGTAGGCATCAGCTAATGCTTCCGCGGCACGTTCGTTGCCAGCATCGAAAACAGAAGGTAATCCTTCAATGAGCGTACTGAGGTACTTGTCCTTATCGTTGATGTGTTCGCGTGCGCGCATTTCCACCACGGTTTGTTTTGCGAAAAGGTGTCCTGAATCTGCAGCTTTCGTCATTAATGCTGTACCTCGATCAACATCTTTCGACACTGACTTTGTTCCCTCGAGCAAGATATAACCAAGCATACCTGTA
>CAIYZZ010000474.1 GCA_903930805.1 uncultured Rhodocyclaceae bacterium
ACCAGAGAATATTGCGCCCTCTCATTCCCCAGTGAACATCATTGACCCCGGAAAACGAGATCACCATGTCGGGTTCGAGTTCGGAAAGGAGGTTCTCGATCACTATGCGCTCCTGCGTTGAAGCCCAGGCAGGATTCGCCATCGTGAGGACTTCATATTTTATTTTGGTGGTCGGGGTAAGTTGTTTTTCCAATAGCGTATTCAGGTAGCCCGCGATAGTTGTTTCATCACTCGGCGCGCCACTACCATATGCGGTCGAGCCGCCAGTAATGAATATCCTGTAGGTATTACCCGGCTTGGGCGAGGTTATTTCCTCACGCGCTCGAAATTGGAGCTTGTTAATATGGGCAACACCGTTTTGCCCAGGCGTTGGCGCGGTACCGACAAAAGGGGTCGGGATGTTGGGAACCGCCCATGAAATATCGTCCAGGAGGTTAAGGGCGCGAGCACTGTCGTGATAGACCCTTGCCACTTCTTCCCTTTCCTTGCCTTCCTTGAGAAGTCGGCCCAGAGTGTGGGCTTTTGCATCCTTCTGGATTTGATTTTCAAACACACGATCAATGACGAAGTAGCAACTGACGAATCCTAAACTGAATAGAAATAGCACGACGATCGTCGGCGTCAGCGTGACCAGCAGATTTTTGAAATTGATATTTTTGGTGATTTTCATTCATCAAAGCCCAGATTGATCTGGCTACCAAGAGTTGGTGACAGACTGGCGCATTCTAAAGCTGCAGGGATTCTACGGGGCCGCACCGTTTATAATCCGCCGCCCAACTTCAGAACCTATTTTTCCCCAAGTGCGCCTGACCAAGCTCAAGATCTCCGGCTTCAAATCTTTTGTCGAGCCGACCACCGTGTTGTTTCCCGACCAACTCGCGGGCGTGGTCGGCCCAAATGGTTGCGGCAAGTCGAACATCATCGACGCCGTACGCTGGGTGCTGGGCGAGTCGAAGGCCTCGGAGCTGCGCGGCGAGTCGATCCAGGATGTGATCTTCAAAGGCTCGGGCGGCCGCAAGGAAGTGGGACGGGCGAGCGTCGAGCTGTTTTTCGACAACCATCAGGGCCGCGCCTCTGGCCAGTGGAACCAGTACGCCGAAATCACGGTTAAGCGCATACTCGACCGCGAGGGCAATTCCAACTACTACATCAACAACCTGCACGTACGCCGCCGCGATGTGATCGACCTGTTCCTTGGCACTGGTCTGGGGCCGCGTTCCTACGCGATCATCGGCCAGGGCATGATTTCGCGCATCATCGAGTCGAAGCCCGAAGAACTGCGTGGCTTCCTCGAAGAGGCGGCCGGCGTCACCAAATATAAGGAGCGGCGCAAGGAAACCGAGGGGCGGCTGGAGGATGCGCGTGAGAACCTCGCCCGCGTCGACGATATTCGTGGTGAACTTGAGAATCAGGTGGGTCGGCTCGAAAGCCAGGCCGTGGTGGCGCAGCAGTATCGCGACCTGCAAGCCCAGCTCACTCGCCGCCAAAGCCTGCTCTGGCTGAAAAAACGCAACGACGCACAGGCTGAGGCCGTCAAACTGGATCGGCTGGTGGCGGAAGCGATCAACCGCGTCGAGGCTGAGACCGCTTCATTGCGCGAGATCGAGGCGCGTGTGGAGCAGACGCGCGAGGCGCACTTCGCTGCCTCCGACACCCTGCATGCCGCCCAGGCCGAGATGTACTCGGCGAATGCCGAGGTGAAACGGCTCGAAGCCGAGATCGCTCATTTGCGCGACTCGCGCTTGCGGCTGGAAACCCGTCTGGCGCAGCTGGATGTGCAGGAGCAACACTGGTCGGGTGAAATGCGGCGCGTTGAGGAGGAAGACTTCCGTTGGCAATCGCTGCTCGAAAATTCACGCGACCGTGCCGCTACGGCCGCTGCCCGTCATGAAGAGGCGGCTGCCCGGCTGCCTGAGGCCGAAGATGCCGTCAAGGCAGCCGAAGTTCAGGCTGGCGAGGCGCGCAAGGCACTGAATGTCGCCGAGCAGAGCCTGCGTCTGGCCGAAGCCGACCGCGGCCATGCCGTGCGTGCGCTCGACAATCTGGCCCAGCGTCGCCAGCGCATTGACGCCGAACGCACCAGCCTGGATGCCCCCGATCCGGTGCAATTGGCGTCCGCGCAGGAGGCTGAAGCTCAGGCCGAGCTTGCGCTCGACACGGCGCAGGAACGCCTCGGTGAATTGCAGGCGCAGCAGCCGACGCTGGAATCTACTTTGCGCAGCGCGCGCGAAGCTCTGCAGCTTGCTCATCGCAATGTCACCGCGTCGCGGGCGCGCCACGATGCGCTGGCCCAGTTGCAAGCGCGGGTCGGGCAGGGCGGGGACTTGTCTGGCTGGCTGAAGGATCTGGGGCTGGCTGACGCCGAGCCGCTCTGGCATGTGCTACAGGTTGATCCGGGTTGGGAAACCGCCGTCGAGGCCGTGTTGCGCGAGCGTCTGATGGCCGTGCCTGCTAATCTGGAAACGCTGGAACTGGCGCTGGTTTCTCCGCCGCCCGCCACCGTGGCGCTGGCTTTATGCCGCAAAGGTGTCGCTGCAAATGTTGCCACAGACTCTTTGCGGTCCCGGGTGCGTTGTTCCGACCCGCGCTGGGTGCCGGTGCTGGACGAGTGGTTGGGCGAGGTGCGTGTTGTCGAGGGTGACGATGCACTGGTCAGTGGTGGTGGTTGGCGCATCAGTCGTGCCGGCCATCTGGCAACCCCTGCTGGCTTGACGCTCTATTCGCCTGATGCGAAAACGCATGGCGTCATCGAGCGTCAACGCGAGATTGACGAACTGGCGGCGCAACTCGCTACTTTGGAAGACGCCGAAATGCAGGCGCGCGACGTGCAGACCGACGCGGAAACTGCCGTAGCCGCAGGCCAGCAACAGTTGACAGAGACGCGGCGCACGCTTCAGGAAGTGCAGCAGCGTCTGCATGCTGCACAGGTCGAGGCCCTCAAGCTCACGCAGGCGCAGGCGCGCTACGATGAGCGTGCCGGCCAGATGACACGCGATCTCGATGAGATCGCGCGCGTCGAGGAAGAAGAAAAGACGGCGCTGGTGCGTGCCGAGGACGAGGCGGCGAGAAGCCGCGAAGCGCTCGGCGAGGCGCGCGCGGGTATGGAGACCGCCCTGGAACTGCAGCGCCAGCGCGACACCACCCTGCGCGAAGTGCGGGCGCTTGAGCACCAACTGGCGCGCGAAGCGCAGGATGCCGGGTTCTCGGAAAAGGAATGCCACTCCAAGCTGGCCGACAACGCACGTGCCGCCGAGACGGCGCAGAGCCAGTTGGCACAAGTGGCCACGGATCGCGCTGTCGCCGATGAGGATCTTGCTGCGATCAGCGACGCGGTGATCCAGGAGCAGTTGCAAGCGGCTCTGGCGACGCGCAGTACGCAAGAGTCGGCGCTGGCGGAACGGCGCAATGCGCTCGAAATTGCTGCCAGTCAATTGCGTGCTGTGGATGAGGAACGGCTCAAGCTCGAACAGGGCTTGCAGCCGGCGCGCGACAAGATCAACGATCTCAAGCTCAAGCAACAGGCGGCACAGTTGAATGTCGAGCAGTACCAGGAACGCCTTATCGAAACCCATGTCGTCAGTCCGGAAGACGAGGCTGCGCTGGCTGCTGAGCTGACGCCAAACCTGCGCGACAGCACGCTACAGGGCGACATTGCCCGCTTTACCGCCGAGATCGAGGTGCTGGGGCCGGTGAACCTGGCAGCCCTCGAAGAGTTGAAGACGGCGCAGGAAAGAAAAGGCTACCTCGACGAACAATCAACCGATCTGGCCACCGCCATCGGCACGCTGGAAGATGCCATTCGTCGCATCGACCGCGAAACGCGTGAGCAGTTGCGCGAGACCTATGAGAGCGTAAACGCCCAATTCGGCGTGCTGTTCCCCGAGTTGTTCGGTGGTGGCGAGGCCCGCTTGATCCTCACCGGTGAAGAAATTCTCGATGCCGGCATCCAGATCATGGCGCAGCCGCCGGGCAAACGTAATTCGACGATCCACCTGCTGTCGGGCGGCGAGAAGGCGCTGACGGCCATTGCACTGGTGTTCGCGCTGTTCCAGCTCAACCCGGCGCCGTTCTGCATGCTCGACGAGGTGGATGCGCCGCTCGACGATTCGAACACCGTGCGTTATTGCGAGATGGTCAAGCGCATGTCGCGCCAGACCCAGTTCGTCTTCATCACCCACAGCAAGATCACCATGGAAATGGCGCAGCAACTGATCGGCGTGACGATGCAGGAGCAGGGCGTATCGCGCGTTGTGGAGGTCGATATCCAGGAGGCGCTGCGCATGACAGAAAAAGAGGCTGCGTGATGAGTGAATTGCAAATCGCATTGATTGGCCTTGGCGTGCTGCTGGTGGCGGCCGTCTGGGGCTACAACGTCTGGCAGGAAAGGAAGCAGCGGCGCACTTTGGAATCAGCTTTCCCCGCAGCCCAATCGGATGTGCTGATGGCCGGACGCAATGAGCGCAATGAGCCTGAAATTGCCGGTTCTGCCGTCCTGCTAGAGCCGACTTTTGGGGTGCCCGTGTCAGACCAGGCCGCTACCGAGGAGCAGCACGAAGAATCCAGGCCAGCGGTAGCCTTGCCCGCCGAATGGGCGGATGCCCGCGCCGATTGCCTGCTGCGCATCGAGTTTGTCGATGCCGTGCCGGTGGCCAGTATCTGGGCGGAGCAGGCGGGATGGTCGCCAGCACTCGACAAACCCGTGCAATGGTTCGGGCTGGATGAGCGTAACGGACGCTGGCACACCCTGTTGCCGCAGGATCCCGGCACGGTTGCGCAGGTCGCGGTTGCCCTGCAACTGGTCGATCGCCAAGGGGCGGTGAGCGAGGCGACGCTGACCACCTTTCTCGGTGGTGCGCACCAGTTGGCTCAGCGTTTTGCCGGTCTGGTCGAATTACCTGAATATGCTCCGGTTCTGGCGCAGGCGCGCGAGTTGGATGCGTTTTGCGCGGGGGTCGATCTTCAGTTGGCGCTGCACGTATTGCCGCGTCAGGGCAGCCTGAATGAAATGGTTGGTGCCAAGCTCAAACCGGTGATCGATGCTGCGGGCCTCAAGCTCGAAGGCGAACGTTTCGTTGCCCTGGACACCGACGGCGCTGAAGCTTTCGCGTTATCTTGCCGGGCCGCGACGGCGATTTCGGCGGCCAAAATAGAAACGCAGGCATTGACCAGCCTCAGCTTCAGCCTCGATGTACCGCGCGTCGCCGACGGTGCAGCCGCCCTTGATCGCATGATCGACTTTGCCCGCCAGTGTGCCGAAGCCGTGGGTGGCCAACTGACCGATCCCCAGCACAAGCCTTTGGCAGATACGACGGTCACCGCCATCCGCAGTCGTATCAACGATCTGCAGGGTCAGATGGCCAAGCAGAGCATTCCCGCCGGCGGGGTGCGTGCCCTGCGCCTGTTTTCCTGATGTCTGACAGTTCGACCACGCGTGCGGCATTTTTGCGCGCCGAGATTGAGCGTCACAACCACGCCTACTATGTACTCGACGCGCCGACGCTGCCGGATGCGGAGTACGACAAACTGTTCCGTGAGCTGCAAGCGATCGAGGCGGCACATCCCGAACTGCTTACGCCTGATTCGCCGACCCAGCGCGTGGGCGGTGCTGCCCTGCCCGAGTTCAGGCAAGTAACGCACACGGTACCGATGCTTTCAATTGAAAGTAGGATTCCTCCAAAGGGTATTGATACCAAGGAGGAACTTCTCTTGTGGGCAGAAAGGGAGACAGCAGCTTTTGATCAGAATTGTCGTAAAGAACTTGGAACAGACATGGTCTTCTATGCTGCCGAACCCAAATACGATGGCCTAGCCGTAACGTTACTTTACGAAAACGGAGTATTTATTCAAGGGGCTACTCGTGGTGATGGTTTTATCGGTGAGGATGTGACGCAGAACCTGCGTACTGTGCGCAATATTCCCCTTCGTCTTTCTGGCACTGGCATTCCTGCTGTGTTTGAGGTTCGCGGTGAGGTGCTGATGTTGCGCCGCGACTTTGAGCGACTAAATGAACGGCAACGAGCCAATGGCGAAAAAGAGTTTGCCAACCCGCGCAATGCAGCTGCTGGTAGCCTGCGCCAACTTGACCCAAAAATTACGGCGACACGTCCGCTACGCATATTTGCCTATGGTGTGGCAGATATCAGCGCCGTCCAGCCAGTGACGACTTTTCATAGCGAGATGATGGAACGCTTGGCCGGTTGGGGTTTCCCTGTGGTCGTTGAACGTACCGTGGCACATGGTGCGGCCGGGTTGCTTGACTACTACGGGCGCATCGGCGCTGCGCGTCGGACACTTTCCTACGATATTGATGGTGTTGTCTACAAAGTTAATCGCTACATAGACCAGAGTGCTATGGAGAAAGCGCTTGGGTCACGTGCTCGCTCACCGCAATTCGCCCTTGCGCACAAGTTTCCTGCTGAGGAAGCATTGACGACGGTCGAAGCTATTGAGGTGCAGGTAGGCAGAACAGGGGCTATTACACCCGTCGCTCGGCTGGCTCCGGTTTCCGTAGGTGGGGTAACAGTGACAAACGCCACACTCCACAATGAGGATATGGTTCGCCGAAAGGACGTGCGTGTGGGCGATACTGTAACTGTGCGCCGGGCCGGTGATGTAATACCTGAAGTGGTGTCTGTTGTGCTCGATAGGAGACCAATGAAAGATCTCATAGAGCCAGTGCATAACGCATGGGAATTGCTGAAAGAGCACCCTGTTTGTCCTGTTTGTGGTTCTGCTGTTGTTAGAGAAAATGGCGAAGCTGTAGCTAGGTGCTCAGGCGGTTTGTACTGTCCAGCCCAAAGAAAACAGGCGCTCATCCATTACGCGTCTAGAAAAGCAGCTGACATAGAAGGTTTGGGTGAGAAAGTTGTTGATCAGTTGGTAGATAAGAAACTCGTAGAAACGATTGCTGATATTTACAAATTAACGATTGATGATCTGGCATGTATTGAGCGTTTTGGCGAGAAGTCGGCAAGTAACTTACTTGATCAAATTAATAAAAGTAGAAACGTACGCCTTGATCGGTTAATTTTTGGTTTGGGGATTCCTGGTGTTGGTGAAACCACTGCAAAGCAGTTGGCCCGTTTTTTTGGAGACTTGAGGCTGATTTTGGATGTTAGCGAGGCAACTTTGGCGCTAGTTCCGGAAGTGGGTTTAGATACGGCTTTCTCAATTTCGCAGTTTTTTTCCGGGAATCAACATAATCGTGATGTTGTTCTCCAGATGCTGTCAATGCAGAACCCTATATCTCCAAAACTTTCTGACAACAATCAACAGCCATTAATTAGTTGTGAGCAGGTGATAGCAGTTGCTCGTAGTGTTGAGGGGGTGAATGGTGAGCTTAAATTCAAGCCTGACGGGGTAGGTGACAGGACGGCTGAAAAAATTGGGCTAGCTATAGGTGACCCGCATACTTTGTTATCCATGACCCCGGAGGAAGTTTCACTTCAGTCCGGAGTGACAATTGAGAGTTCTCGGGTGGTAATAAATCGTCTTCAATCGCAGCGTGGAGAAAGGTTGTTGGAGGACCTTAATCGTATGTCTGTGCGCTACGGATCTACGCATCAGAATATTCAGTCCAATGACTTGGTTCGTGGCAAGGTGTTTGTCATAACTGGGACGCTACCAAGCATTACGCGAATTGAGGCCGCATCATTGATTGAGGCGGTTGGTGGGAAGGTGAGCGGTTCGGTATCCCCAAAGACAGACTATCTGGTGTATGGCTCGGATGCGGGATCAAAACTACTTGATGCTGAGCGTTTGGGTGTAACAAAACTAGACGAAGCTGCCTTACTTATGCTTCTGAAGGCTGATATATCTTCAGGAAATAGCAATGGATAATTTGACATACAAAGTAAAAAGCTCCGATGGTTCAAGCAGTTACACCGTTACTTTTTGGTGGATTGGTACGGAAATAAAAATATCTTGTGATTGCAAAGCGGGATTGTTGCGCCAAGGATGTAAACACAAAAATGCTTTGGTCGATGGTGATGCGTCTGTGTTGGCCGACCGCAACCAGTCCGAAGATCTTAAAAAACTAGGATCAGAAATTAGAGATTCGAGGGTTTGGATCATGAGGCAACAGATACTTGCAACTGAACTTGAGGTTGATGCGGCCCAAAGGAAAGTTCAGAAACTTAAAAAAATGTACGCCGAACTATTGCACCAATAGCAGATTAATTAGACAGAAGATGTTTCTTCGACGCTGATCATGAAAAAAATTACCAAAGCGGTATTCCCGGTCGCCGGCATGGGCACGCGCTTTTTGCCTGCCACCAAAGCCAGCCCGAAGGAAATGATGCCCATCGTCGACAAGCCGCTGATCCAGTATGCGGTCGAGGAGGCGGTGGCGGCAGGCATTACCGACATGATCTTCGTTACCGGTCGATCCAAGCGCGCCATCGAGGATCATTTCGACAAGGCCTACGAGTTGGAGAGTGAACTCGAACGGCGCGGCAAGACTGAACTGCTCGAGTTCGTGCGCAATCTGCTGCCGAAAAACATGAACTGTATCTACCTGCGCCAGTCCGAGGCTCTGGGCTTGGGGCATGCGGTGCTCTGTGCCAAGCCTGTCGTCGGTGACGAGCCCTTTGCCGTGCTGTTGGCAGACGACCTGCTCGATGGCGATGTACCCGTGATGAAGCAGATGGTGGATACCTACGATTACTACCGCTGCTCGGTGCTGGGGGTGCAGGACGTGCCGCGTGAAGATACGGCCAGCTACGGTATCGTCGATGCACGACCGCTGGCGGAGCGCGTCGAGCAGATTTCCTCCATCATCGAGAAGCCGCAACCTGAGGTGGCGCCTTCGACGTTGGCCGTGGTCGGGCGCTATGTGCTGACGCCGCGTATCTTTCATCACCTCGAAAACGTGCAAGCGGGTGCCGGTGGCGAAATACAACTGACCGATGCCATTTCGGCCCTGCTGACCGAACAGCAGGTGCTCGCCTATCGCTATCAAGGGGTGCGCTATGACTGTGGCTCGAAGCTGGGCTATTTGCAGGCGACGGTCGAGTATGCGTTGCGCCATTTAGAGGTCGGCACGGAGTTTGCCGCCTATCTGCGATCGCTGGACAAGTTGCCATGACGCCTGCTACAGCGCGTCAACTGCTGGCGGAGGCCGAACTGGTTTGTCCGGAAGCTACGATTAATGTCGCCATCGAGCGTCTCGCCGCAGAGATAGCTGTCGTGCTGGCCGACAGTTATCCATTGGTGTTGACCGTGATGGGTGGGGCGGTGGTGTTTGCTGGACAGTTGTTGCCGAAACTGGCTTTCCCGCTCGAGTGCGACTATCTGCATGCCACGCGCTATGGCGCGGCGACTGCTGGTAGCGAACTGAACTGGATTGTCGAGCCGCGCACGCCGGTAGCCGGGCGTACCATACTGGTGCTCGATGACATCCTCGATGCAGGTGTGACGCTTGCCGCCATCAAGGAAAAGCTGCTGGCGCTGGGTGCCAGGGAGTGTCTGCTGGCGGTGCTGGCCGAAAAGGACACGGGATGCACCAAGCCGGTCGCCGCCGACTTCACGGGGGTGCGTTTGCCTAACCGTTTTGTTTTCGGTTGCGGCATGGATGCCCAAGGTGCCTGGCGTAATCTGCCGGCCATTTACGCGGCCAAGGGAA
The DNA here is from genome assembly GCA_903930805.1 of uncultured Rhodocyclaceae bacterium. Classification (GTDB taxonomy): domain Bacteria; phylum Pseudomonadota; class Gammaproteobacteria; order Burkholderiales; family Rhodocyclaceae; genus Sulfuricystis. The sequence continues at coordinate 9,623 of CAIYZZ010000474.1, forward strand.
CATGAATGTGATGAATGTCGATCTGCATTGCCACTCCACTGTCTCGGATGGTCTGTTGACACCGGCTGCCGTCGTCGAGCGGGCAAAAGCCAATGGGGTCGACTTGCTGGCGTTGACCGATCATGACGAAATCGGCGGTCTTGACGAGGCACGCACCACCGCCGAGGCGTTGGGGATACGCTTCGTCAATGGCACCGAAATTTCTGTGTCCTGGGGCGATGACCAGACAGTGCATATCGTCGGGCTCAATTTCGATCATCGTCATCCGGAATTGGTTGCCGGTCTGGGGCGGGTGCGTGGCGGGCGTGATGCTCGTGCAGGCCGCATTGCCGCCGAACTGGCGAAGGTCGGCATCGATGACGCCTACGCGGGCGCACTCAGGCATGCCGGTAACCCGGCGTTGATCTCGCGATCGCACTTCGCCCGCTACATTGTCGAGCGTGGTTTTGCGCGCGACGTCAAGACCGTGTTCGATCACTGGTTGGCGAAGGGCAAGCCCGGCTATGTCAGCCATCCCTGGGCGGAGCTGGCCGAGGCGCTGGGTTGGATCAAAGCGGCAGGGGGCGTGGCGGTGATCGCCCATCCCGGCCGTTACCGGCTGACGCCCGCCGAGCGCCGCGAATTGTTCGTTGCGTTCAAGGAAATGGGTGGGCAGGGGATCGAGGTGATCTCCGGTTCGCACACCGATACCGAAGTGCGCGAATTTGCCGGCATCGCTCGCGAATTCGACTTCCTCGTCTCGCGCGCCTCGGATTTTCATGGGCCGGGCGAAAGTTATATCGATCTGGGACGCATGGCTGCCCTGCCGCCGGATCTGAAAACTGTATGGGCGGAGTGGCTCTGATGGCGGAGTTTCTGCAAATTCACCCCAAGGATCCGCAGCCGCGCCTGATTGCGCAGGCGGCCGAGATCATCCGCAAGGGTGGGCTGGCCGCTTTTCCGACCGATTCGGCCTATGCGCTGGGTGGCCATATCGGCGATGCCGCGTTGCTGGAACGCATCCGGCGCATCCGTGGCGTGGATGATCGCCATTTGTTTACCTTGATGTGTCGCGACCTGTCTGAAATTGCCACCTACGCACGGGTCGACAACGTGCAATACCGCATGCTCAAGGCCACCACGCCCGGCAGTTATACCTTCATTCTCGAAGGCACCAAGGAATTGCCGCGCCGGGTATTGCACCCGAAGCGCAAGACCATCGGCCTGCGCGTGCCGGACCATACCCTGGTGCTGGCGCTCCTCACCGAGCTGAATGAGCCGATCCTGAGCTCGACGCTGATCCTGCCCGATGCGACCGAGCCGCTGTGTGACCCCGAGGAGATTCGCGCCCATCTCGAAAAGCTGGTCGATGTGATTATCGACGCCGGCCCCTGTGGCGGCGGCATGACGACAGTCATCAACCTGACCGGTAGCAGCGCTGAACTGGTGCGCGCCGGTCGTGGGTCGCTGGAACCCTTCGGCCTGACGGACAGCTGACGGTCGACTAGAATCCGCCCCCTTCATGGAAAATATCATTCAATCGCTGGCAATTTATGCTTTGCCGGTGATCTTCGCCATCACGCTGCATGAGGCGGCGCACGGCTATGCGGCACGTCATTTTGGCGATCCGACCGCCTGGCGGATGGGGCGGATTACGCTCAACCCGCTCAAGCATGTCGATTGGTTCGGTACGATTGTCCTTCCTGCACTGTTGTATGTCTCACATGCGGGATTCTTGTTCGGCTGGGCCAAACCGGTACCGGTGGATTTCAGTCGCCTGCGCCAGCCGAAACAGGACATGCTGTGGGTAGCGGCTGCCGGGCCAGGCTCGAATCTGGTCATGGCGCTGGGCTGGGCGGTGCTGCTCAAACTGGCGGTAGTGATGCCCGGGAATGTCTATAGCCTGCCGCTGGCCGAAATGTCGCGTGCCGGGATCGAGGTGAATGCGGTGTTGATGCTCTTGAATTTGTTGCCGATTCCACCTCTCGACGGTGGACGTATCGCCGTTAGCCTGTTGCCTTCACGGTTGGCCTGGCGTTTTGCGCAAGTCGAACGTTTCGGCTTTGTGATTTTGCTCGCGCTTCTCTTTTTCGGGGGGCTGAACTACATTCTGACGCCCTTGCTGCGCATCTTCCTTTCCCTCATCAAAAACCTGTTCGCCTTCTGATTATGTTCGTCGAAAAAGTTCTTTCCGGCATGCGCCCTACCGGGCGCTTGCATCTGGGTCACTACCATGGGGTGCTGGCCAACTGGATCAAGTTGCAGCACGAATATCCGTGCCTGTTTTTCGTTGCCGACTGGCATGCGCTGACTACCGCCTATGACGAGCCGGGCACGATTACGCAGAACACCTGGGACATGGTGGTCGACTGGCTGGCGGCTGGTGTCGATCCTTCGCAGGCGACCATTTTTATCCAGTCGCGCGTCCCGGAGCATGCCGAATTGCATCTGCTTTTGTCGATGATGACGCCGCTCGGCTGGCTGGAGCGCGTGCCGACCTACAAGGATCAGCAGGAAAAGCTGACGCACAAGGATCTGACGACCTACGGCTTTCTCGGCTACCCGCTGCTACAGGCGGCCGATATTCTGATCTACCGCGCCGACAAGGTGCCGGTGGGCGAAGATCAGGTGCCGCATATTGAATTTACCCGTGAGATCGCTCGGCGCTTCAATCACCTGTACGGCCGAGAACTGGGGTTCGAGGAGAAGGCGAAGGAAGCGGTGAAAAAACTTGGCAGCAAGCGCGCCAAGCTTTACGAGGAGTTGCGCAATCGCTATCAGGAAAAGGGCGAGGACGCTGCGCTCGAACAGGCGCACGCCGTGCTCGACGAGGCGCAGAGTCTTTCGCATGGCGACCGCGAACGGCTGTTTGGTTACCTCGAAGGTGGCGGCAAGATGATCCTCGCCGAACCGGGCGCGCTGCTCACCGAAGCCTCACGGATGCCGGGCCTCGATGGCCAGAAGATGTCGAAGTCTTATGGCAACACGATTGCCCTGCGCGAGGATGAAGAAACGATCCGCAAGAAGATCAAGACGATGCAGACTGATCCTCAGCGCGTGCGTCGCACCGATGCAGGTGATCCGGATAAATGCCCGGTCTGGCAGTTTCACCTGATCTACTCGAATGACGAGGTGAAAGCCTGGGTGCAGCAAGGTTGTCGTTCAGCTGGCATCGGTTGCATCGAATGCAAGCAGCCGGTCATCGATGGCGTGCTGAAAGAGCAGGAGCCGATGCGCGAGCGTGCCCGCGTATATGAGGAAGACCCGCAACTGGTGAAGAGCATTATTGCCGACGGTTGCGAGAAGGCCAGGAAACTGGCGCAGGAAACCATGCGCGATGTACGCGAAGCCATCGGGCTCGACTATTCGTGAAAAAGCTCGCCGAGATCGCATCCGCCGACGAAGTAGAACTGCTCGCGAGCATCCGCACGAGCTTTGTCGAGCGTATGCCTTTCAACAAGATTCTCGGTATCGACGTGCTGTCGCTGCATCACGATCGCCCGGAACTGCGCTTTGACATGCGACCTGAACTGGTGGGTAACTACACGCGCAACATCCTGCATGGTGGTGTGATTTCCTCGGTGCTCGATGTTACCGGCGGACTAGTGGCCTTTCTCGGGGTACAGCAGAAATCGAAGGGAAAACCGGTGGCCGAAGTGCTGGAGCGTTTCGCCCGCATCGGCACCATTGACCTGCGTATCGACTATTTGCGTCCAGGAACGGGAAAATGGTTTCTCGCGCGGGGTTTTCCACTGCGCACCGGTAACAAGGTGGCGGTGACGCGCATGGAGCTCTTTAACGACCAGGAGGCGCTGATCGCGGTGGGCACGGCGGCGTATACGGTGTCATGACGATGATGGCAGCCACAGAAGAAAAAGTCGGTTCTGGCGGGACGGCACAAGGCGAGGATGTACTTCCACATATCCCCAAGCTTTACGGCGAGCCGTTTCCGAATATGCCGCGTGACCTCTACATTCCGCCGGATGCGCTGGAAATCATTCTCGATGCTTTTGAAGGGCCGCTCGACCTGCTGCTCTACCTGATCCGCAAGGCCAACCTGAATATCCTTGACGTCCCGATGGCACCGCTGACGGCGCAATATCTGGTGTATGTCGAGGCGATGCATCGCACCAACCTTGAATTGGCCGCCGATTACCTGCTGATGGCGGCGATGCTGCTGGAGATCAAGTCGCGTCTCCTATTACCACGCCCGCCCAAAGCCGATACGGGCGAGGCGGAAGATCCGCGCGCCGAACTGGTCCGGCGCCTGATGGAATATGAGCGCATCAAACTGGCTGCCGCCAAACTCGATGCACTGCCGCAGGTGCACCGAGATTATGAGTGGGCGTCGGTGTGGATTGCCGACAAGGTGGCGGCACGCGAACCCGAGGTGAGCGTGAATGATCTCCAGGTAGTGTGGCTCTCCCTGATGCGCCAAGCCAAGATGCACCAGCATCACCGTATCCAGCGTGAAGAGCTTTCGGTGCGCGAGTACATGGGCCTGATCATGCGGCGCCTACAGGGGCGCAACTATGTCGTTTTCGAAAACTTGTTCGACGTGAGCAGCGGTCACACCAGCGTCGCCAGCCTGGTGGTGAGTTTTCTGGCCATTCTCGAACTGTCCCGCGAACGCCTCGTCGAACTCACCCAGAGCGAAGCGCTGGCACCCATCTATGTAAAATTGAGCGATGCTGCAACTTTACAAACCTGACGACTACAAGCGTGTTCTCGAGACGGCACTCCTGGCGGCAGTCGAGCCGATGCCGCTGGTCGAGCTGAAGAAACTCTTCGACGACCCCTTCGACGATGATACCTGGCGGACGTTGCTGGATGACCTGCGCCGCGACTGGTCCGGGCGCGGCATAGAGTTGGTGCAACTCTCATCGGGATGGCGTTTCCAGACGCGTCCCGAATACCAGGGTTTCCTCGACCGGCTGAAGAACGAAAAGCCGCCCAAGTATTCGCGCGCCGTGATGGAAACGCTGGCGATCATGGCCTATCGCCAACCGGTGACGCGTGGCGATATCGAGGACATTCGTGGCGTCGCCGTTTCACCCAATGTGATAAAGACGCTGGAAGGTCGCGGTTGGGTCGATACTGTTGGCCACCGCGATTCCCCCGGGCGGCCGGCGCTGTATGCCACCACCCGGAAATTTCTTGATGACCTGAGCCTGCGCAGTCTGTCGGAATTGCCGCCGCTGGCTGAGATTGAACGGATGATCGATGCCAAACCAGACGAAACCCCCGCGCCAGAGCGCGCGCTCTCCAAAGACGGCGCGTTCTCCACAGAGTCCACGCTCCCCGCAAACACTACGCAATTCATCGAACAAGCCGGGAGTGCCAGCAATCAGGACTCCGCGCAAAGCGACGCCTTTCAGGCCGCCGACACGGCCTGACAAGCCGGCACGACGTGCGCCGTCGCCTGTCGAGGAGTTGCCCAGTATCAAGTTGCAAAAGGCACTGGCCGATGCCGGCCTGGGTTCTCGCCGTGAAATCGAGGAGTGGATCGCTGTCGGGCGTGTCAATGTCAATGGCGAATCGGCCCATCTGGGACAGCGTATCGTTGCCACCGACAAGGTCAAGGTGGGTGGTCGACTCGTCAATCTTCACTTTTCAGAGCGTGTGCCGCGCGTGCTTCTGTATCACAAGCCCGAGGGCGAGATCGTGTCGCGCGACGATCCGCAGGGCAGGCCCAGCGTATTCAATGCGCTGCCGCGCTTGCGCGGCAGCCGCTGGATCGCCATCGGTCGGCTCGATTTCAATTCTTGCGGCTTGCTGTTATTCACCACCGATGGTGCTCTGGCCAACCGCCTGATGCATCCGCGCTATGGTATTGACCGTGAATATGCAGTGCGTGTTTTGGGCGAGGTGAGTGAGGCGGCCCTGAAGCAGCTAACTGAGGGCATCGAGCTCGAAGACGGCCTGGCCAAGTTCATCCGCTTGCGTCCAGCAGGTGGCGAGGGGGCCAACCATTGGTACAACGCGACGCTCGACGAGGGGCGTAACCGCGAGGTGAGGCGCATGTTCGATGCGGTTGGTGTCACGGTCAGTCGCCTGATGCGAGTGCGTTACGGGCCGATTGTGCTGCCGTCTAACCTGAAGCGCGGGCAAAGTCGCGAACTTACGCCAGACGAAATCAAACTCCTCATGAAAAGCCTGAAGGGAGAGGATGAGCTGCCGACATAGGTCAGCAGATACTGACGAGAAGCCGCGCTTGCCGTTTACTTTATCGCCATTCTCTCTGTATAATCAGCGGCTTTCCGGCGCTGGGCATTGTCGATTAGCGTAGCAATGACAGGTAAGAGCTGGAAAACGATGAAATGGGCAGTTTGCCCATTTTTTTTTTGTGGTGTCGAAAAGCATATGGCTGATCTTCAGGCGTTGATCGAGCAGACGGTGACCGGGCTGGGCTATGAACTAGTGGACTTCGAGACAAGTCCGCGCGCGCGCCTGCTGCGTGTCTTTATCGACCGACTGCCCGCGCCTGCGTCCATGAAAGCGGCTGAAATTTCAGCCAATAACACCATTAGCGGGGTGACGGTGGAAGACTGCTCAACGGTCAGTCGTCAGTTGACGCGGGTGTTTACGGTCGAAAACATCGACTACGACCATCTCGAGGTTTCCTCGCCCGGGATGGATCGCCCGCTGAAAAAAACCGCCGACTATGTGCGGTTTACCGGACACGAGCTACAGATCAAGTTGCGTATTCCCGAAGGTACGCAACGCAATTTTTCCGGGGTGATTCTCGGTCTGGTCGAGAATCGCTTGCGCCTAAAAGTTGAAGAAACCGAGCGGGAATTTTCGCTCGACAATATTGAGAAGGCACGTCTTGTGCCGAAGTTTTGACCGAAATTAAACGGAAATTAATCAGAAAATGAGCGGGAGAATGAAATGAGTCGCGAATTGCTGTTGTTGGTCGATGCCTTGGCGCGGGAAAAGAATGTCGACAAGGATATCGTCTTCAGTGCTCTCGAGCTTGCACTGGCTTCGGCGACCAAGAAGCGTATCCATGACGAGGCTGATGTGCGCGTCGAGATCGACCGTGAAACCGGCACGCATGAGGCTTTTCGCCGCTGGCTGGTGCTGGATGACGAGGAGGTTGAAATCCCGGCACAACAGATCGGCCTGACCGCAGCGCGCGAACAGGTGGCCGATGTGCAACTCGACGAGTACATCGAAGAGGCACTCGAGCCTATCGATTTTGGCCGTATCGGCGCACAGGCCGCCAAGCAGGTGATCCTGCAGAAGATTCGCGACGCCGAACGCGAGCAGGTGCTCAACGACTTTCTCGATCGCAAGGAGCACTTGGTCACTGGTACTATCAAGCGCATGGAGCGCGGTAACGCCATCGTCGAGGCTGGCCGCATCGAAGCGCTGCTGCCGCGCGACCAGATGATCCCGAAGGAAAATCTGCGTCCCGGTGACCGCGTGCGTGCCTGGTTGATGAAGATCGACCGTAGCGCACGTGGGCCGCAACTGATCCTGTCGCGGACCGCCCCACAGTTCATCATGAAGCTGTTCGAACTGGAAGTGCCGGAAATCGAAGATGGCTTGCTGGAAATTAAATCCGCCGCACGCGATCCTGGCGTGCGCGCCAAGATCGCCGTCAAGTCGAATGACCCGCGTGTCGATCCGATCGGCACCTGTGTTGGCATGCGCGGTTCGCGCGTGACGGCTGTGACTAACGAACTATCGGGTGAGCGTGTCGACATCGTGCTGTGGTCAGCCGATCCGGCACAGTTTGTTATCGGCGCGCTGGCACCGGCCGAGGTGAATTCCATCATGGTCGACGAGGAAAGGCATGGCATGGATGTGGTGGTGGATGAGGCCAATCTTGCCATCGCCATTGGCCGTAGCGGACAAAACGTACGCCTCGCTTCCGAGATGACAGGCTGGACGATCAACCTGATGACGGTTGAAGAGTCTCAGGAAAAGCAGCAGAAGGAAACTGCCAGTGCGCGTCAGTTGTTCATGGAGAAGTTGGACGTGGATGCGGAGGTTGCCGAAATTCTCGTCCAGGAAGGTTTCTCGACCTTGGAAGAAATTGCCTATGTGCCGCTGGCCGAAATGCTCGAAATCCATGCGTTCGACGAGGCGACCGTGAACGAACTGCGTGATCGTTCACGCAACATTCTTCTGACGGAAGCGATCGTCAATGAAGAGGAATTGGAGAAGGTTGCCGACGATCTTCTCAACCTCGACGGCATGGATCGGCAATTGGCGGCGAAACTCGCCAAGCACGAGGTAGTCGACCGCGAAGGCCTGGCCGATCTGGCCGTGGATGAGTTGGTGGAAATGACGGGTATCGACGAGGAGCGGGCCAAATCTTTGATTACGGTTGCACGCGCTCACTGGTTCGCCGTTGCAGACCAGTAAGGAGGCGATATGTCAGCCCAAATGAGTGTTTCCCAATTCGCCACGGAGCTGAAAATGCCGCCGATGGCCCTGATCGAGCAACTTGCCAAGGCAGGTGTGGTCAAACAGACCAGCACTGACACGCTGACCGAACAGGACAAGACCCGCCTGCTCGAGTTCTTGCGGAAGTCGCATGGTGAGACGGCACCCAAGGCCAAGATTACTTTGACGCGCAAGCAGACGTCGGAAATCAAGTCTGCGGACTCTTCCGGCAAGGCGCGCACGATTCAGGTCGAGGTGCGCAAGAAGCGCACCTTCGTCAAGCGTGACGCCGAGGTCGCTGTCGAGGCACAGGTACCAGAAGCCGAGGCGGGTGCGTCAGTGGTTGATGCCGAACAAACAGCCTTGCGCGAGCATGAATCAAAGCGCCAGACAGAATTGGCGACGATACAGGCTGCCGAGTTGAAGGAAAAGCAGGAACGCGAAGTCCGCGCTCGCGCCGAGGCCGATACGCGTCTGGTCCAGCAGCAAGCCCAGGTAGCGGCTGCCGAGGTACAACAGCCTATCCAGCCACCCGCCGAAGCGGGCGGCGCGGCAGTAGTTTCCGGTACGCTGCACAAGCCTGCCGGCAAGGCGGGCGATGCGCCGCGCAAGTCTGACAAGAAGCCAGATCCAGGCAAATCTGCCGCCACACTGAAGAGTGAGGCCGAGCGGAATCGCCGCGGTGGTGGTATCAAGACCCGTGGCGATACGGGAGGTGGCACCGCCGGTTGGCGTGGTGGTCCGAAACAGGGCGGTCGTCATGGCCGCCATCATGTGGAAGAGCGTGCCGCGCCTCAACCGGTTGAACAGGTGGTGCGCGAGGTGCATATCCCCGAGACCATTTCAGTGGCCGACTTGGCGCACAAGATGTCGGTCAAGGCCACCGAGGTCATCAAGACCTTGATGAAGATGGGCATGATGGTGACTATCAACCAACATCTGGATCAGGAAACGGCGATGATCGTCGTCGAAGAGCTTGGCCACAAGGCGTTTGCCGCCAAACTTGACGATCCGGATGCCTTCCTCGATGACGAGAGCACCGAGCACCATGACGCCGAGCTGTTGCCGCGCGCGCCGGTGGTGACGGTGATGGGTCACGTTGACCACGGCAAGACATCGCTGCTCGACTACATCCGCCGTGCCAAGGTGGCGGCGGGCGAGGCGGGTGGCATTACCCAGCACATCGGGGCCTATCACGTCGAAACCCCGCGCGGTATGGTGACCTTTCTCGATACCCCGGGGCACGCAGCTTTTACAGCGATGCGTGCCCGTGGTGCCAAAGCCACCGATATTGTGATTCTGGTGGTTGCTGCTGACGATGGCGTGATGCCGCAGACCAAGGAGGCCATTCACCATGCCAAGGCTGCTAACGTGCCCTTGGTGGTGGCCATGAGCAAGATCGACAAGCCGGATGCCAATGCTGAGCGTGTGCGTCAGGAGTTGGTTGTCGAAGGTGTTGTCCCCGAGGAGTTTGGTGGCGAAGTGCCTTTCGTGGCTGTCTCTGCCAAGTCGGGCCTAGGTATCGACGAGTTGCTGGAAAACGTGCTGTTGCAGGCTGAAGTACTGGATCTCAAAGCACCCAGAGCTGCGCTGGCCAAGGGCCTCGTGATTGAGGCGCGTCTCGACAAGGGCAAGGGTCCGGTGGCGACGGTGCTGGTGCAGTCCGGTACCCTGCGGCGTGGCGACGTGCTGTTGTGCGGTCAGGTATTTGGCCGTGTGCGCGCCATGCTCGACGAAACTGGTCGTCCGGTGGATGAGGCCGGTCCGTCGATTCCCGTCGAGATTCAGGGCTTGTCCGATGTGCCTGCCGCTGGAGATGAGGCGATGGCGTTGGCCGACGAACGCAAGGCGCGCGAAATCGCACTGTTTCGTCAGGGCAAGTTCCGTGATGTGCGCTTGGCCAAGCAGCAGGCTGCCAAGCTTGAAAACATGTTCGAACAGATGGGCGAGGGCGAAACAAAGTCGTTGGCGCTGATCATCAAGGCTGATGTGCAGGGTTCGCAGGAAGCGTTGGCACAATCAC
>CAIYZZ010000475.1 GCA_903930805.1 uncultured Rhodocyclaceae bacterium
CGCCTGAAGACCGAATTCCCCGGCACCCGCATCCTGCTGGTGGAAGATGAGCCGATCAGTATGGAAGTCTCGCGGGGCTTGCTCGAAGATGCCGGCCTCATGGTGGATGCAGCTGGCGATGGTGTCGTGGCTGTAGATCTGGCCAAGCTGACCCCTTACGACCTGATTCTGATGGACATGCAAATGCCCAAAATGAACGGGGTAGAGGCAACGCAGGTGATCCGTGCGCTACCCGGACATGAACACACGCCAATCCTGGCGATGACGGCCAATGCCTTTGACGAAGACCGCCAGATCTGTATCGAGGCTGGCATGAACGACCATATCGCCAAGCCGGTTGATCCCGACGTGCTGTTCGAGACCCTGCTCAAATGGCTGGCCGCAGCACGTTCTTGAGGTGCTGCTAAAACGAAGTGCGCAGGCAGGCGTTGGTAGTGCAAAAGTCGGCGCTGGCGGGACGGCGAATGAGCAGTGTTCAACCGTAGATTACGCGCACGTTTTCCCGGCTAAGCCAATCAGATAGTTGCGCCAGCAGGCTGTCGTCCAGTTGCACGCGCCAAGCATCGGGCAAGGTGAGTTCGGTTTCGGCTTCGACATTGCGGTAGCAGATGCGCACCGGGCAGGCATTTTCCGTAGCACGATAGGGGGACAACACGGTTTGCAGGCGGCCAGCGGTTTCCCTGTTTGCTTGACCATTCATTGCCAGTTTCAACACGCGGGCGTGGCGACCACGCGCCTCGGCCAGGTTCATCAGCTTGTCGGCCGAGACGCGCAGGCCGCCGCTGTAGTCGTCGCGCTGCACCTTGCCTTCGACCAGCAGCAGTTCATCTTCCTTGATCTTGCTGCGTTCGGCATCCCACAGTTCGTTGAACACCGACACATCAACCTGAGCGCTGGCGTCGTCGAGCGTGATGATGGCCATCTTGCCGCGGCGGGTCATCTGCGTACGCATACCGAGCACCACGCCGGCGAGCAGGACTGGCTCACGCTGGGGTTCGAGTTCGCTCAGACGTCGCCGCACAAATGACTTGAGCTCCAGCGCATAGGCGTTGTAGGGGTGGCCAGACAAAAAGAAACCCAGCGCCTGCTTTTCGTTGAGCAGTTGATCGCGCTCGCTCCAGCGCGGCACTTCGACATAGTGGGTTTCCAGCGTCGCACTGTCAGTCGGGGCATCGAAGAGTCCGCTCTGATGGGCATTGCGCTCGGCCTGATCGGCCGCTTCAAGCGCCTTGCTGACGGAGGCGAGGAGTTGTGCTCGATGCGTGTCGATGCTGTCGAAAGCGCCGGCGCGGATCAGCGCCTCGATGACACGGCGATTGACGGTGCGCCGGTCGACGCGGCGGCAGAAATCGAACAGATCGACAAAGGGCCCCGCGCCTTTCTCGTTACCCTCGCGCGCCTTGAGGATCACCGTGAGTGCTGCCTCGCCCGAGCCCTTGATGGCACCGAGGCCGTAGCGCACTGTTTTCGCATCCACCGGCCGGAAGCGCACGAAGCCGCTGTTGACGTCAGGCGGCAGGAAGGTAATGCCATTGACCTGGGCATCGAGAAAGAAGAATTGCACCTTGTCGGTGTCGGCCATTTCCGATGACAGCGTCGCGGCCATGAAGGCGGCCGGGTGGTGGCGCTTCAGCCAGGCGGTGTGATAGGCGACCAGCGAGTAAGCGGCGGCATGTGACTTGTTGAAGCCGTAGCCAGCGAACTTCTCCATGGTGTCGAAAATCTCATTCGCCTTGGCCGCCTCGATATTATTTTGCGCCGCGCCGGCGACGAAGATCGCGCGCTGCTCGGCCATTTCCTCAGCCTTCTTTTTGCCCATGGCGCGCCGCAGCAGGTCAGCGCCACCGAGCGAGTAACCGGCGACGACCTGCGCCGTCTGCATTACCTGTTCCTGATACACCATGATGCCGTAGGTGTTGGTGAGCACTTTTTCCATGCTCGGGTGCGGGTAGACAACGCGCTCGCGGCCATGTTTGCGGTTGATGAAGTTCGGGATGAAATCCATCGGGCCGGGGCGGTAGAGGGCGTTCAGCGCGATCAGGTCTTCGAGGCAGTCGGGGCGCGCCTGCACCAGCGTGTCTTTCATGCCGCGTGATTCAAACTGGAATACTGCCGTGGTGTTGGCTGCCTTGAAGATGTCGGTGTAGGTTGGCGTGTCGTCGAGAGGCAGGTCTGCCAGGCTGACCTCGACACCTTCTACCTCTTTCACGAAGGCCACCGCTTCGGCAAGAATCGTCAGTGTGCGCAGGCCGAGAAAGTCGAATTTGACGAGGCCGGCTTTCTCGACATCGTCCTTGTCGAACTGGCTGACTGTCACGCCGCCATCGGCGGAATAAAGCGGGCAGAAGTCCGTGAGCTTGCCAGGTGCAATCAGCACGCCGCCTGCGTGCATGCCGACGTTGCGCGTCAGGCCTTCCAACTTGACGGCCAGAGCCCAAAGCTCGCGCAGTTCCTCTTCCTGTTCGAGCCGTTCGTTGATCGCCGGCTCCTTTTCCCGGGCGTCTTTAAGCGTGATGCCGAGTTCGTTGGGTATCAACTTGGCGAACTGGTCGACGAAGTTGAAGCCCAGGTCGAGCACGCGGCCGACATCGCGAATCACTGCCTTGGCCGCCAGCGTACCAAAGGTAACGATCTGCGACACGGCGTGGGCGCCGTAACGCTGGCGTACGTAGTCGATGACCCGATCCCTGCCTTCCTGGCAGAAGTCGATGTCGAAGTCGGGCATCGACACGCGTTCCGGGTTGAGGAAGCGCTCAAACAGCAGTTCATAGCGCAGCGGATCAAGATCGGTGATGCCGAGACTGTAGGCCACCAGCGAACCGGCGCCGGAACCACGCCCCGGCCCCACTGGCACGTCGTGCGTCTTGCCCCAGTTGATGAAGTCGGCAACGATGAGAAAGTAGCCGGGGAAGCCCATCTGCACGATGGTTTTGATCTCGAATGCCAGCCGTTCGACATAGCGCGGCCGTTCGACATCGCGCTTGGCCGGGTCGGGGTACAAATGCGCGAGGCGCTTCTCCAGCCCGTCATGCGTCGTTCGGGCCAGGTAGTCTTCAAGCGATATACCCTCCGGGATGGGGAATTCGGGCAGACGGTTCTTGCCGAGTTCAACCGTTAGATTGCAGCGCCGCGCAATTTCGATACTGTTCGCCAGTGCTTCAGGCAGGTCGGCAAACAGTTCGGCCATCTCGGCCTGCGTCTTGAAATATTGAGCTTCACTGAAGTTCTGCGGGCGGCGCTTGTCGCCCATCACATAGCCTTCGGCGATGCACACGCGCGCCTCGTGGGCGCGAAAATCGTCGGCATCAAGGAATTGCACCGGATGGGTTGCCACCACCGGCAGGTCGAGTTCGGCTGCCAACTGCAAGGTGGCGGCGATCAGTCGTTCCTGCGCAGGCGCGTCCTTGCGTCCGCAGGGGCGCTGGATTTCGAGGTAAAAATTTTGCGGAAAGCGCGCTGCCCAAGCGCGGGCGCACTGTGCCGCTTTGTCGGGTTTGTCGGCAATCAGCCATTGGCCGATATCGCCGGATTGTGCGCCGGAAAGCACGATCAGTCCGCTGTTGTCGCCGCTAGCGAATGCGGTGAGGGAAATCTCGGCACGGCCGTGGCGGCGCGGGCGCAGAAAGGCGGACGAGAGGATTTCGCACAGGCGCAGATAACCGCCACGATTTTTGACCAGCAACAACAAACGCACGGCCATTTCGCGACCGGGGTTGGCGGTTTCGTCTTCGGCAATCCAGACATCGGCACCGATGATGGGCTTCAAGCCCGCGCCGCGTGCCGCCGTGTAGAACTTGACCATGCCGAACAGGTTGGCCAGATCGGTTAGCGCCAGTGCCGGCATCCCATCGGCCGTGGCCCGCGCCACGGCGTCGGCAATCCGCGTCAGGCCATCGGTGATGGAGTATTCGCTGTGGAGACGGAGATGGACGAAGCGGGGGGAGACCATTGGCCGGAATTTTACCCCTGCGCCCAGATCGCCAGTCCCTGTGAATCGAGGTCGATGTCCATCTTCCAGATCGACAATATTTCTTCGTCCGGCAACGTGATGCCGTGTGCCCGTGCCTCGGCAAGGAAATACGTCGTCATCGCGCTGCGGATGTCTGCCAGTACATCTCCGCCGGCCTTCTTTGCCTGCATTGTGATGCCGACGAAGTCGTCGAGACGGCGGAGCATGGTGGCGGCCAGCGCTCGCGGTGGGGCGAGGCGGCTGAAGTGAGTCAGGTACACCGCCTCGGGATTGAGGGCGATCATGCGCTCGACGCTGTCGCGCAGATCGACTGGATCGAACTGCGACGGCGTGGTGGAAGGCATCAGCAGGGGGCGGCCGTCGACATCGCATTCGCGATAGCTGATGCCGAAGGTGTCTCCCGTGAAAATGCCGTTGGCCTTGCGGTCGTGAATGAAAACATGATGCTTGGCGTGACCGGGAGAATCATGGCAGGTGAGTGTGCGTTGCCCCAGTGTGAGCGCCATGCCGTCGCTGGTTTCGATGACGCGGTCGGCCGGTACTGGAATCAACTCGCCATAGAGTGCCCGTGCGGTCTCGCGGCCATAGACTTCCTCGGTCGCCGCCATCAGCTTGGCCGGGTCGATCATGTGGCGCGCACCGCGCGGATGCACGACGAAGCGTGCATTGGGACAGGCCTGCATCAGTGCACCGGAGCCGCCGGCGTGATCGAGATGGATGTGGGTGACGATCACATAGTCGACGTCGGCCGGCGTCAGCCCGAGCTGGTCGAGTGCTGCCAGCGCGCGCGGCAGGCTGGCGTTGCTGCCGTTGTCGATGAAGGCGGCACGGCCATCATCGACGATCAGGTGAATGGCGGCTAACTGGTGGCGCACATAGCCCGCGTCGAAGGCGTGGATGCCGTTCCCGTAATCGATTAGTTCCATGTTTTACGCCAGACCGGGATTGCCAGAGGTGCCGATCAGGCGCGGCGAGTTGAGTTTGCGTGCAGAAACGGTCTTCTTGTCGCGCAGCCACTTGCTCACCACTTCCCAGATCGGTTCACCCTGCGCGTTTTCGGCCACCGGTGCCCAGCCGGCGACCTTGTATTTCTTGTTCGCATTGAGCGGCTTGCCGGCGAGGCGCATGTCCTGAATGCGGTTGCCGATCTTCGCGTTCGGGTCACAGGCGTAAGTGAGCCCGCCGACACGCACCATGTCGCCCCCCTGCTGCTTGTAGGGATCAGGATTGAACAGGTTGTCGCCGACATCCTCGAGGATCATCTTGATCTGCTCGCCGGTCATGTCGGTCAGCGTGGACATCGGGTAGGTGATCGCGGTCTGGTCCATTACATGCTCGAAGGTGATGGCCTGGCCTGGCAGGATTGAGGTGCCCCAGCGGAAGCCGGGAGAAAAGGCGAGGTCGGCACCCTTCACTTCGATCATCGCGTCGAGGATCAACTGGTCCCAGCTGCCGTTGAAGTTGCCGCGCCGATAGAGCAGGCCTTCGGAGACGGCGAGCTTCTCTTCGAGCTTATCCTTGTAG
>CAIYZZ010000476.1 GCA_903930805.1 uncultured Rhodocyclaceae bacterium
CTTTTTCCGGGCAACAAGGTGCGGCTGCGCTACGGCTTCGTCATCGAATGCACTGGCTGTGACAAAGACGCGCAAGGCAACATCATTGCCGTGCGCTGCAACTACTTCGCCGATTCAAAATCCGGCACCCCGGGCGCAGATACCTACAAAGTCAAAGGCAACATCCACTGGGTTTCGGCGCGACACGCCTACGCTGCCGAAGTACGACTCTACGACCGTCTATTCGCGGTGGAAGCGCCGGGAAGTGGCGAGCGTGATTTTCTCGATGACATCAACCCGAATTCGAAGCGCGTCATCACCGCGCAACTCGAGTCCACGGCCAAGGACGCCCGGGCCGATGAGCGTTTCCAGTTCGAACGTCACGGTTACTTCGTCGCCGATCGGGTCGATTCGCAGCCCGGCGCGCCCGTGTTCAACCGCGCCGTCACACTGAAGGATTCATGGAAGTGAAGCCGCGCGGAAAATTCAGGGGGCAACTCGCCGCTGCCTGGCAGAAAAATAATTCGCTACTCTGCGTCGGCCTCGACCCGGACCCGGCGCGATTCCCCGCACATCTGCAAGGCAAACCCGGCGCGATCTTCGATTTCTGCACGGCCATCGCCGACGCCACGGCCGACCTCGCCTGCGCCTTCAAGCCACAGATCGCCTACTTCGCTGCCAATCGTGCCGAAGACCAGCTCGAGGCGCTTATCACCCACATCCACGAAAAGCATCCTGACATCCCTGTGATCCTCGACGCCAAGCGCGGTGACATCGGCAGCACGGCAGAGCAATACGCCATCGAAGCCTTCGAACGTTACCAAGCCGATGCCGTCACCGTTAACCCCTACATGGGCCGCGACTCGGTCGAGCCATGGCTCGCCTACGCGGACAAGGGCGTGATCCTGCTCTGCCGTACGTCGAACCCCGGCGGCAGCGATCTGCAATTTCAAAAAGTCGGCGCTGGCGGGACGGCGTTATTTGAGCTTGTCGCTGAAATGGTTGCCAAAGACTGGAACCCAGACAATAAATACGCCGGACAGTTAGGGCTTGTCGTTGGCGCCACTTTCCCCGGCGAGATCGCCCGGGTCAGGAAAATCGTTGACGACCTGCCCCTGCTGGTACCCGGCATTGGTGCTCAGGGCGGCGACATTGAGGCCACGGTAAACGCGGGCAAGACGGCCGCCGGCACCGGCCTGATGATCAACTCCTCGCGTGCCATTCTTTACGCCAGCAAAGGTGAAGACTTCGCCGTCGCCGCGCGCCAGGTAGCACGAGAAACCCGCGATGCGATCAATCGCTGGCGGTGACCAGCAACATTACATCTCCCCCCCGAAAACGAAGGAAAAGTCATGGTCGCCAAAGTAGCAGCTAAACCAGCAACCAAGTCAGCATCCAACTCGGCAACCAAGCCGGGGGCCAAGTCGATAGCCGTGGTCAAGACACCGCGCCGCGCCGCCCGTGCGCCACGGGCCACCACCGCTGGCGATATCGGCCCGATCGGTTCGGCCGACAAAATCGAAGCATTTGCCATCGGCCAGGCCACCGATGCGGCGCAGGAAGCCCGCCTGTCCGCGATGCGCGACATCATCTCCGGCACCGGCAAAGATGAAGCGCACGGCCTGCTGCGCGGCCTACTCAAGGAACAGCAACTGGCCATCGACCAGACCGGGATCAATCCCGACCACGAGTTGGCAATCGGCTGGCGCGACGGCGGCTACCCCTACAAGAACCTGATGACACGCAACAACTACGAGCGGCAAAAGTATCGCTTGCAGGTTGAACTACTCAAGTTGCAAGCCTGGGTGAAGGAAACCGGCCAGCGTGTGGTGATTCTCTTCGAAGGGCGCGACGCAGCCGGCAAGGGAGGTACGATCAAGCGTTTCATGGAACACCTCAACCCGCGCGGAGCGCGCGTCGTGGCACTGGAAAAGCCCAGCGAGATCGAACGCGGCCAGTGGTATTTCCAGCGTTACGTGCAGCACCTGCCGACTGCGGGGGAAATCGTGCTGCTGGATCGCTCGTGGTACAACCGCGCCGGCGTCGAGCGCGTCATGGGCTTTTGTTCGGATGCGGAATATCAGGAATTCATGCGCCAGGCGCCGGAATTCGAGCGCATGATGGTGCGGAATGGCACCCACCTCATCAAGTTCTGGTTTTCAGTTTCGCGCGAAGAGCAACGCCGACGCTTCAAGGAACGCAAGGTACACCCGCTCAAACAGTGGAAGCTTTCGCCCATCGACCTCGCCTCGCTCGACAAGTGGGACAGCTACACCAAGGCCAAGGAGGCGATGTTCTTCTACACCGACACGGCCGACGCGCCCTGGACAGTGATCAAGTCGGACTGCAAGAAACGCGCGCGTCTCAATGCCCTGCGTTATATCCTGCACCGTCTGCCCTACAGGAACAAGGATAACGACCGCATCGGCCCGCTCGATCCGCTCATCGTCGGTCGCGCCAACGTAGTGTATGAGCAAGGCGAAGAGCAGGGTGTACCGATTCTTTGAGACCGGAGAATAAATAATGGCCGACCTGATCGCCCTGCTGCGCCCCCGCGTCACCGATCGCGAAAGCTTCCAGGAATTTCGCGAAGCGCTGGAAGACCAGGTGCCAGGCATCGAGCGCGACATCGCCGCGCTGAGCAAGGAACCCGGCGACCGCACGCTGATCGCCCGCCTCTTTCGCGCCCTCCACACCATCAAGGGCGATGCGGCCATCTGCAAGGTGGAGGTCGGCGTGATGATCTGCCACCCGATCGAAAGTGTACTGTCACGCTGCCGCGATAGCGAAATCCTCTTTGCCGGACTGTTGCCCGAGGTGACACTCTTGGCACTCGACCGTCTCGAACTGACGCTCGAAGCCATGTCCACAGGCCGGTCGGTGGAGCACCTGAAGCTGCCGGAACTCGTGGGCGGGCTGGAAGGCATCGCCAATGCCAGGCCGGGTGAAGTAGCGGCCCGTACCGCCCGCACCATCGAAGCGGTCACCGGCTTCAAGCCACTACACGCGGCTACCGAAGAAGTCTATGCGGCGGATGCGGCGGCGCTGCCGCAAATCAACCTGACTGCCGATTTGTCTTTCTTTCGCACGCTCGCGCTCCAACTGGAATCGCGCTCGCCGCTCTTCAAAGGCCGCACCGAGCGCATCCTGCGTCTTGCGCGAGAAACCAACCAGGTGGCGGGCACGCCGGCCGACCCCGCACAACTCGAAGCGGCAATCTATCTGCACGATGTCGGCATGATGTTCGCGCCCGAATCAGTCTGGCTCAAGGTGGGCAAGCTCACCGAAGAGGACAAGAAACTGTTGCACGAGCACCCGGGCCAATCTGCCGGCCTGCTCGAGCGCATGCCCGGTTGGTCCGGCGCCGCTCAGATGGTCGCCCAGCACCATGAAATGCCGGATGGCGGCGGCTACCCGGCGGGCCTGAAAGCACCTGCCATCTGCCCGGGCGCCAAGATTCTCGCCATCGTCGACGCCTTCGAAGCAGTGACGCTCAAGCACAGTCACCGCGGCCAGAC
The DNA here is from genome assembly GCA_903930805.1 of uncultured Rhodocyclaceae bacterium. Classification (GTDB taxonomy): domain Bacteria; phylum Pseudomonadota; class Gammaproteobacteria; order Burkholderiales; family Rhodocyclaceae; genus Sulfuricystis. The sequence continues at coordinate 3,498 of CAIYZZ010000476.1, forward strand.
TCGCTCATTGGTACGCGCCATCGCCGAGATCAATGCCTGCGATAACCAGTTCGCCTCCGAATGGATCGGCCCCTTCAACAACGTGATCCGCAAGATGGTCGAGGCTTAATTGCTCAAGGAAGTCAATCTGCCAAAATTTCCGGAGTGTTGGGAAACCTGCGGCAGTTGCGGTCAGGGCGAAGTGCAGGTGCTGGAAGTGCATGTCAAGGCAGGCGACATCATCCGCTACGACGACAACCTGATCACGCTCGAAACCGGGAAAGTGTCGCTCGACATCCCCTCGCCGCACACTGGACGGATCGTCGAGGTCTGTGTGAGTGAGGGCGATATGATCGGCGAGGGTACGTTGATTGCGCGCATCGAACCGGACTGAGAAAAGTCGGTGCTGGCGGGACGGCGGTTAAGAGTTGCCCGGACGGATCATAGGTAGAGTTATTCGCTAAAAGATGAGAATTTGAATTGGCACCTCGGTTAGTGTATTCCGTGCCAAGCTCAATATTCAGTCAGTACGGAATTGTGCGGCCAGTTGGCCGATCTGCGCGGCCACGTCTTTTAAGTCGCCCGCCGAGGAAGCCACCTGCTTCACCGCATCGCTGTTTGTTTCCCCGCCCTGTGCAATACGCTCGACCGCAGCGGCCACTTCTCGTGCGGCGAGTGCTTGCTCCTTCAAGGCGGAATGAATTTCGTTCACCGAGCGCAAAATGCGCTCGGAGTTGGCGCGTATATCCTTAACGCTATCCCCCGCCTTGTGGGCCAGTTGCACACCCTCACCCACGCGTGTCACGCCCGTTTCCATTTCATGCGCCGAAGATTTTGCGCCCTGCTGGATTTTCAGGATGACACTGGTAATTTCTCCGGTCGATTGCGCGGTGCGTTCGGCTAGTTTGCGCACCTCGTCCGCCACCACCGCGAAACCGCGGCCCTGTTCGCCGGCACGCGCCGCTTCAATCGCGGCATTGAGGGCAAGCAGATTGGTCTGATCGGCAATGTCCTTGATGATATTGACGATGCCGGAGACTTGTCCGGTATAGCTTTCCAGTTCGCGGATGCTGCCGGCCGTGGACATGACGGCCTCCGAAATGAGCGACATCTCGGCCGCCGCTTCGTGAATGACCTTTCCGCTTTTTTCCGATTCCTCGCCGGAGGACTGCACCACCCTGCCTGCCTCCTGCGCATAACCCTCCACCTGGTCGATGGAAACAGAAAGTTCCTCCATCGATGCCGCCATGCTCGAGACCGAATCGGATTGAGTCTGTGATGCATCCGCCGCTGCGTTGCTGACACCCGATAATTTATTGGACATGCCAGTCAAAGACACGGCATGCGTTTTCAATTGCCTCACGACTGAGCGAATTTGTTCTTGCATGCCCAGCAGGTCACGCACCAGCGCGGCCAGTTCGTCGTCGCCTTCGACGGTAATGTTTTTCGAGAAATCCAGTTTAGCAATGGCAGTCACCACTGATGTGGCCATCGCAACACGGGCCTGCAATCTGCGCACCATGAATATTCCGACCGCGAGCATCACCATTACCATGGCCAGCGTTATTGCCGAGAGCCAGGTTACCCTCATGTTGGCACTAGTGCGTGCCAGATCCTGCATCTGATCGGCCCGTGATTGATAGGCAGGAATCAATTCGTCGAGTGACTTGCTGACAGCCTTGTAGGCCAGCGGCCACTCGCTTTCCAGAATCCCTTTCATGACGTCCCGGTCGTCCTTCGCATAGGCTTGAGCAATGCGTTCCAGCAGCGGGTCGAGTGTCTGTATGCCCGCTTGCAGTTTTTCGAACAAACCCTGTTCTTCCGGCGAGAGGTCTTGAGCTTTCAAAATATCCTGCAAACGCCGCCATTCATCGGGTAGGGCCGCGCGCATTTCTTTCAGGCGGCTACCGGAACTCGCGACTGGAACTACGCCGAAAGTCGTAGCTACCAGCCGAAAACGGATTTCCTTGTAACGCTGATCGATGCTGTTCAGCAACATGACTGGGGCCAGTACCTTCGATTGCAACTCCTCGAGTTGGGCAACGCCCTGGTGCCCATTCCATACCGCTGCGCCCCCGAGAGCGAGCGCCAGAATCAAGCCGGTTCCTATTCCCAGCATCATCAGCATGCGCAGCGACATTTTCATTTCCAGAGACCCCGTGTTGTGAATTGCACATCGGGCGACGGGGATTCCCACCGCCCCTACCGCACGATCTGACTAACGATTATTCAAGCTTGTTGCCAGCGGCCTTCCAGCCATCGACGCCAGCACGCAGCCAATACACCGTCTTGTAGCCTGCCTTGGCCGCCAGCACGCTGGCCTTGTAATGCCGCCAGCCGGAGGGGCCGTTGCCAAAGATTAGGATCGGGGTGGCCTTGTCGGCAGGTAGTTTGGCAACCACCCAGACATCCTTGCTGGCGTCAAAATCGGGGGCGTTGGCGCTGCCATTGGTGTAGGGCAGACTGACCGCCCCTTTGATGGTCCCTTCGGCGAAATCAGAAGGAACACGAACGTCATAGTATTTGATGCCCTTGGCGATCAGATCCTTCGCTTTGGCGACGTCGACGATCTCGACGCCCGGCACGGCACTGGGTGTCTCGGCAGCAATCGAACTGGTGGCAGCAAGAAAAGACATAAAGAACAAGGCAAGGATTCGTTTCAGCATGGTTTAACTCCTTTTTTCCATTGGTGGCCAGGGAACACGTCTATGAACCCGTCCCTAGCGAGCGATAATAACCCGATTTGAACAAGGCATGCAGCTCATACAGAATCTCGAAAATGCCTAGTAGCACCAGCGCCTCGTACCCATAAGCGACGATCGCGTTGCCCCGGTAGCGGCAATTGACACGCAAGCATGATGCGCATAAAGTTTGCGCATTGAGAGCAAAGGAAGAAACGTGGGCACCATGACAAAAAAAGCCGCCAACCTCAGTGTGCGCGCCGACCTGCTCGAAGAGGCACGTGCCTACAGGATCAATTTGTCGCAAACCCTTGAAGCCGCCTTGCTGGCTGAACTGAAGAAGGAAAAGGAACGC
>CAIYZZ010000477.1 GCA_903930805.1 uncultured Rhodocyclaceae bacterium
ACCACGTGCTCCTGCCCCACCAGGGTGGAGAAATTACGCGGGCGCCACTTGCGCGCGAGAACCTGGTAACTCATGCCGAAATTTTACCAGCGTCACGTGCGTTGCGGAGAAAGGATTCAGGGTTGGCGAGCCGGACCCCCGGCACTTGCAGTAAGTAGCTGTGGCTGCTTCCTTCCGGACCTGACCAGGTTCACCACGCCGCAATGCGGGGCGGCCCGCCGTCGCCATTATGACCGAGCCGGCGGCGATGCGCGAGAATTTTTGCGGCTCAGCCGGTGCGAACCTGCCTGGCGCCGGGAGCCTGCGCCTACGCCTACTCCGCAAGCAGCCGGCGCAGCTGTTCCATGGACAGGTTGCCCCCGCTCATCACCAGGACCACGTTCTTTCCCGCCAGCCGGTGTTTGAGCTTGCATGCAGCGGCGAGCGAAGCCGCCCCGGCGCCTTCGGCAAGGTTATGCGTATGCTCCAGCAAAAGGATGATCGCTTCTTCGATCGCCGCATCCTCGACCAGCACGAAATCATCCAGGTATTGGCGCATGATGCGCTGGGTATTGGCGAACGGGACGCGGGTCGCCAGTCCTTCGGCCACCGTAGTCGTGTCGGCGCTGACGGGCTTGCCCGATGCCCAACTCAGTTGCATCGCCGGTGCCTGAGCCGACTGCACGCCGATCACCTGTATCCCCGGATTGATCGCCTTGGCCACGATGGCCGTGGCGCAAATCCCGCTGCCCGCGCCCACGGGCACGATGATCGCATCGACATCGGGCAAATCCTCGACTATTTCAAGCGCATAGGTACCGACGCCGTGGATCAACAGTTCCTCGGTGGATCCGACGAAGCGTCCGCCCTGCTCCGCTGCAACGCCCTCGATCCATACGCGCGCGCTGTCGAAATCGCGGCCGTGCACGACCACCTCCGCACCGAGTCCGCGCATCGCCGCCACCTTGCCGGGATTAGCGCCTTCGGGCACCGCTATCGTCGCGCGCAGCCCCTGCGCACGCGCAGCGTAGGCGATGCTCTGACCGTGATTTCCGGTCGAGGCGGTATAAAGTCCAGCGGCACGCTCCTGTTCGCCGAGGTGCGCCACCAGGTTCACTCCGCCCCTGACCTTGAAAGCCCCCACCGGTTGATGATTTTCGTGCTTGACCCAGATATTGGTTCCTAGCAACTCGCTCAAGCCTGAATAGCGATACAAAGGCGTGCGCTGCAGATAACGGTAGACGTGGGGCCGCGCGGCGATGACGTCGCGCAGCGTCGGCATTCCGGCGTCGGTCATCGGCGCCACAAGCTGCGCGCGGTAAGCGGCGAAAAATTCATTCCGAAATCAGATCATGCGTCCGGGCGTCGCACGCGGATCGCGCATCCGGTACTGTCCCGATTCGACCTGGTGGAAAAATTGATCGCACAGCTGGTTGAACAATTCCGGCTCCTCCAGGTTGCAGGCATGCCCGGTCTGCGGCATGAATACCAGGCCGGCCGAGGACATGTGGCGCTTGAGCATAAGCGACGCTTCCAGGCAGGGCTCGTCTTCGTCGCCGCTGATGATCAACGTCGGCACCGTGCACTGTGCCATTTCGTCCTTGAAATCCCCCAGAGAAGGCCGCAGAGCCTGATAGCCCTGTAGCGTCAGGGCCGAGCCTTCGGCCGAGTGCTGCCTGACCAGGCCGATGAATTCCGCGAAAGCGCGCGGACTCTTGTTCTGCAACTGCACCCGGGTCGGGGAGTTGCCGCGCAGCTCCGCGCTCTTGTCCCAGCCTTCAGCCAGAAGCTTCGTCGCCGCCGCTTCGGATTCCTGCCTGAATTTGGCGCGAGCCTCCGGCATCGAGCCCGACCCTACGCCGGCGACGGTAAGCGACAGCGCGCGCTCCGGCCATTTCATGCCGAAATAAAATGTTGCAAACGCGCCCATGGAAAGTCCGACGATGTGCGCCTTGTCTATCTTCAAGCCATCGAGCACCGCCAGGATGCCGGCGCGCTGATGTTCGAAACTGTAGTCTTCGACGAGCGAAGGCACGTCCGAAGGCGGATAGCCGCGCGCATTGAACGCAATGCAACGGTAGCGTCTTGAGAAATAGCGCACTTGCGCTTCCCAGCTGCGGTATTCGCCCATGAATTCGTGCACGAACAAAATTGGCGTACCCTGTCCGGATTATTCGTAGTACAGCTTCACGCCGTCGTTGCAAATGAT
>CAIYZZ010000478.1 GCA_903930805.1 uncultured Rhodocyclaceae bacterium
ACCCCGGTCAATTTCCGGTTGGCTTCTTCTGGCCATGGTGAATAAAGGTTGCCAGTACGGAGGCCCGCTTCCACATGTCCCACAGCAATTCGCTGGTAGAAGGACGCCAATGAGGCTGCAAGAGTTGTGGAGGTATCACCATGGACCAGCACCACGTCTGGCAACCATCTTTTGAATACCTGCTTACTCACCAGTCGCCAATATAGGCGACAGAAGGGGCTTGGAAAAATGAGCGAATCAGATGTGGCATTTGCTGTAGCAGAAATAGCTGCTCGCCGATTTTCTCAGCCAGTTTTTCGCCCTTGCGCAAAGGCCGCCTGGCGACGCCGGTACGTTTGACATGACTCCATACCAATTCGTCGGGGTTCAGTTCGGGTGCGTAGCCAGGCAGGAAGTGCAAGGTCAAACGTCCCTCGGTCGATGCAACATAGTCGCGCACGATTGCCCTCTTGTGGGCGGGAAGGCTGTCGAGCACGAGATGGACCGGACGCCGCCTGTACTTCATCATCTGTTGCAAGAAGTCGATAAACAGTTCCGCGTTGAGTGCGCCTTCGTAGAGACAGAACCAAAAGGCACCGGTGGCGCTTACCGCCGATGCAGCGCTGACCGACTGTCGCTGTCCCGGTCGCGCCACCACCGGCGTTTGCCCACGCAGACCCCAGGTCTTGCCATGTACGGTGTCAGCGCGGAATCCGGATTCATCCCAGAACAGGATGTCGGCACCTTCTGCCTTGGCGCGCCGGGCAAGGGCCGGATAGGTTTCCCGCTGCCATTGCGCGATAGCTTCCGGGTCTCGCTGATACGCCCGTTGCAATGGCTTTTGCGGCGTCAGGCCCAGTCGGGCAAGCATCTCGCCAACCGCCGTCACGCCAAGCTTGATATCGAACTTCTTTTCGATCAGTTCGGCCACCACGCGCCGCGTCCACAGACCGAAGTCCAAGCCATAGTGTCGCGGGTCGCGGCCATTGATCCAGCGAAGAACTTGCTGCTCCTGTCGCGGGGTCAAACTGCGCGAACGTCCAGGCGCCTTCGTCGCTTTCAGCATGCGCAGTCCGCCACCAGGGCGCAGCGCTACTTTCAGCCACTTGTATATCGTAGTGCGGTTGAACCCGTAAGCTTCGATGACTTCACTCGGGGGCTCGCCTTCGCGCACCCGCTCGACAGCCATCAACCGGATTTCTTCCAGTGTCCGTCGATCCATTGTCCGCCCATCTCGCTTCATGCCTTCTTTGAAACTCGGCGGACTTATAAGTTCAATGTTTGTCGACATATTCACCGACTACTGAGTAAATGCGCTCTGTATCCATGGTCAACACGCACAGACCAAGCATTTGGTATCGGCGACCACTGCTTGAAATCAAGCCCCCCCAAGCTGGGGCAGACGGCCAACTTTTTCTTTGTCCTCTCCCATTTTTGTGTCAAATCAGAACCAACCTTTTTCAACTGCTTTTGTACTTTATCGCTATCGACCACCTCAGCTACAACTGGGTATATCTGTACAGTAGGGAAAAGCCGACTTAGGTCTGCCCCCCTGATAATGAATTCTGGCACCCATCTGCTAGCAATATTTCTCGGTAAACCATGCATCCATGCTGCTAGTTGAAGATTTAGTG
>CAIYZZ010000479.1 GCA_903930805.1 uncultured Rhodocyclaceae bacterium
CGGTCGCGCGTGCAGTTCGAATCCTGTCCCGGTCGCCAGTGTCATCTGCTTCATCATTCCTGCCCTTGTGTGAATACCTCGCTGTCTGACTCCATGACAATGAAATCGTTCACTCCAGTCGATACTTATTCAGCGTTTCCCTAATGCCGATGCCGGAGGGTTGGTTTTGATTTTCCCGGATTTTATACATGGCGGTTTGTGGATTTGTTCTGGCGCTGTGTTTGGTTACGCGCTGGCATGGTAATCGCTTGGTGGATACGGACATTTCTCTGGAGATCACCATGCCTACCTTGCCGAGCGGACGCCGGATTGAATTTTCCCTGGATCGTTTTCACATCCTTCTGGAGCGGATGGGGCGCCATTGGGCTTGCTCGATCGCCAACAACTTGAACGACCCCGATGATCTGCTGTGCGTCCTTGATGCCGTGCACTTCAGCCTGAAGGATGGCGCGCCGTACTTTGCCGGTTATGTGGCAACGGACTGGCTGACGTATGCGGCAGATTGGAACACCTCAGACCGGCAAGCTTTGCAGGCATGGTTTGCCTCACCGGAAGCGCGGGGTACGCGTGCCGAAGCGATCGACTACATCAAGGGGCTTTTGCTGGATCATCCTCTCGGCCTTGTTTCTTATCCCTACATGGTGCAGGACAGGTTCCCTCCGGTTGGCATGATGGAATACTCCAGGCGGCTGCAATAAGGAATGGTTCTGGCTGAGATGATAAATTCCCCAGAGACGACGTTCCTAGGGTTGGCGCCTTTTTTGCGCATGAGCATTGCCGGCACGGATATTCTGCCCATCGGGCAGGAAATGCTGGCGCATGCACAGCAATTACCAAACGAACCCAATCTGTGGATGAATTTATCAACGGTGATATTGTGCCTTGGGCAGCGCGAACTCGGCCTGGCGATTCAGGCGCAGGCGCTGGCGATGAAACGGGTTTATCACTTGGCAGCGTTACGGCAGCCTGCAAAGTTGCGTTTGCTGATGTTGATGGTGCCGGGTGATCTGTCGGCCAATACGCCACTGGATTGTTTGCTGGAGGACAGCGATATCGATCTGGATTTCTACTTTGTTTCACCCGATACGCCACTGGCTGTGCCCATTCCGGAACATGACGCCGTGATCGTGGGCATCAGCGCCGCCGACGACAGCTGCGCTGCGCTGGCCGCGCTGGAAGCGGCGCTTGCCAATTGGCCGAAGCCGATTATCAATGCTCCCCAGCATGTCCCGACGACGGAACGTAATACGGCCAGCCAGCTCCTGCAAAATGTGCCGGGTTTGCTCATCCCGCCGACCCTGCGTGCATCCCGCGAGACATTGCAGGCGATTGCGACGGGCAAAGCCAGCCTTGCGGAGATGTTTGCGGGCTGCGATTTTCCGATCATCTTGCGTCCCGAAGGTTCGCATGGCGGGCGAGGCCTGGAGAAAGTTGACTGTGCTGGGGATGTTTCCGGCTATCTGTCCAGAGTGGAGGGAGCCGAGTTCTTTCTGGCCCCATTCATCGATTACAGCAATGACGATGGGTTGTTCAGGAAATATCGCATCGCGCTAATCGATGGCGTGCCTTATGCTTGCCACATGGCGGTGTCGTCTCACTGGATGGTTCATTATGTGAATGCGGACATGTACGAGGATGCGCAGAAGCGGGAGGAAGAGGCCAGCTTCATGACGCATTTCGATGATTTTGTCCGGCACCACGGCGCGGCGCTGTATGCTATTGCTCAGCGCACAGGGCTCGACTATGTCGCGGTAGACTGTGCGGTGACTCAGGATGGTCAACTCCTGGTGTTCGAGATCGACCACGCCATGGTCGTGCATGCGATGGACCCCGTGGAACTGTTTCCCTACAAGCAGATGCATATGCAAAAGGTTCAGGACGCTTTTCGGGATTTTCTGCTACGCCGTACTGACCTATGAAGCCGCATAATCGCCTGAACTTTTCCGGTGGCCCGGGCGCTTTGCCCGAGAGCGTATTGCTGCAGGTGCAGGAAGCCATCGGTGCGGTGCCCGAAGTCGGTTTGTCGATATTGGGCATCAGTCACCGATCCGACTGGTTTGCGGCTGTTATGAGTGAAAGCGAATCCAATATTCGCAAGCTACTGGGGTTATCCGAGAATTACCACGTCCTGTTGTTGCAGGGTGGCGCCACGCAACAATTTTCGATGGTGCCGATGACACTGCTGCGCGGCAAGACACATGCGGCGGAATATTTGCATACCGGCTATTGGAGCGGCAAGTCACTGCCGGAAGCTCTGCGCCAGGGGCCGATGCGCGTTGTCTGGAGTGGCGAGGCTGAAGGATTCCGGCGACTCCCTACGGATAAAGAACTTTCCTTTGCGCCGGAGGCACCCTACCTCCACTATGTGTCGAATGAAACAGTCGAGGGGCTGCAGTTTCATCGTGTGCTTGGCCGCGACGATGTGCCACGCGTCTGCGACATGTCCTCTGACTTTCTGTCCAAGCCCTGCGAGGCGGAGCGGTTTTCCCTGATCTACGCCCATGCCCAAAAAAACATCGGACCGGCCGGTGTCACCGTGGTGCTGGTGCGCGATGAATTGCTCAAGGATGCCCCGACCGACCTGCCGGGCTTCCTCGATTATCGCAGCCATGCCCAAGCGCATTCCAACTTCAATACCCCGCCGGTTTTTGCCATCTACGTTGTCTTGCTGGTGACGCGCTGGTTGATGCAAGAAATTGGCGGCGTTGACCGTATGGCAAAGATCAACCGGCGCAAGGCCGAGCTGTTGTATGGGTTGGTGGATGGCAGCGATGGTTTCTATCGAGGTCGGGCGGAACCGCAAGACCGCTCCTTGATGAACGTATCATTCAATCTGCCAACCTCGGAGATGGAGGCGCGTTTTCTTGCCGAAGCGCTGGCCGCCGGATTTTCTGGCCTTGCCGGCCATCGTGCCATCGGCGGCATGCGCGCTTCCATTTACAACGCAATGACGCTTTCAGCAGTTGAAGAACTGGCTGGCTTTATGCTGGATTTCCAGAAAAGACAGTTCCAGTAGTGTAAAGATGGCGAGCCAGAACACTTAAAAGTCGGCGCTGGTGGGACGGCGTTATTCGGCTCAAGTATCTCCCGGTCCAGACCTGCGATTCTGCCGTTGTTAGCCCAAGCGAGCATAATGGCCGCACAACTTGGAGGGAGCGGGAATGAACAGTCGCCGCAGGTTAGTGGTTGCTAAGGTCATCGAATGACCCTGCGCTGGCGTCTGTTTCCGAAATACGCGACGCTGATCATTGCCCTGGTCGGCGGCATGCTCGCAGCGAGTGGTGGCGTCAGCCTGTATTTTTCCTATCAGGAGATTCAGGAGCACTTGGTGGCGCTACAGCGGGAGAAAGCGCAGGCCACAGCCGCGCAGATCGAGCAGTACATTCGCGACATCGAGCACCAAGTCGGCTGGACGGCGCTGCCGCAGGTCGATGCGGGTGGCAGCCCGCTCGACCAGCGCCGCTTCGAATACTTGAAACTTCTGCGTCAGGTGCCGGCAATCACCGAAGTGGCATGGATCGACGCGGAAGGACGCGGGCGGCTCAAAGTCTCGCGTTTGGCGATGGATGTGAGCGGTGCGGATACCGATCAGTCGCAGGATCCTCGGTTTCTCGAGGCCAAATCCGGCAAGACTTGGTTCAGCCCGGTGTACTTCCGCAAGGAGACCGAGCCTTACATGACGATTTCTCGTCCCGCCGGTAGCGGTGGTGTCACCACCGCCGAGGTAAACCTCAAGTTTGTCTGGGACGTGGTGTCGCGCATAAAAATCGGACAGGCCGGACTCGCGTTCGTGGTCAACTCTGCGGGCACGCTGATCGCGCACCCGGATATCAGCCTGGTGCTGCAGAAAACCGATATGTCCATGCTCCCCCAGGTTGCGGTACTTGCCGCCGCCGCGGACGCTGAGGAGGACAGCGCCCCGCCAGCCGTCGCCCGCGATCTGAAAGGTGTCGATGTCCTCACCGCTCACGCCCGCATCCAGACACTCAACTGGACCGTGTTTGTCGAACTGCCGCTGGCCGAGGCGCTTAAGCCGGTCTACGCGTCGCTCCAGCGCTTGGGTATGCTGCTGTTCGCGGGTCTGGTGGTGTCGATACTGGCGAGCTTCTTCCTGGCCCGCCTCATGGTCCGGCCGATCCGCGCGCTGCAGGAAGGCGCGCAAAGAATCGGCGAGGGGGAGCTCGACCAGCAGATTGATATTGGCAGCGGCGATGAGCTTGAATCGCTCGCCGGGCAGTTCAATCAGATGGCGGCTCGGCTCAAGGAAAGCTATGCTGGACTTGAACGCAAGGTTGAAAATCGCACTCACGATCTGACCGAAGCGTTGGAGCAACAGACCGCGACGAGCGAGATCCTGCGCGTGATCTCGAGTTCGCCATCAGATGTCCAGCCGGTCTTCGATATCATTGCGGAGTCGGCCGTCCGACTCTGCCGCGCCCAGTTCTGCGCCGTCTTGCGGCTTGACGGAGATCTGCTCCACCTCGTCGCCCACCGGGGGTTGTCCGGTGCGGGCCTCGAGGCTTATCGTCGTGTGTTTCCTACGCCGGTTTCGAGCGGCACTGTGGCCGGTCGCTCGCTGCTCGACCGTGCCGTCGTTCAGATCTCGGATGTGTACGCCGACCCGGACTATGCGCATAAATCAGTCGGGCTCGCGACCCCGTTTCAAGCGATCTTCGGTGTACCGCTACTGCGCGAAGGGCAGCCGCTTGGCTCTATCGCAGTCTCTCGTACCGAACCCGGCCCACTTTCCGAAAGAGAGGTTGAGGTGCTCAAAACCTTCGCCGACCAAGCGGTCATCGCCATCGAGAATGTTCGCCTGTTCAACGAAATACAGGAAAAAAATCTCCAATTGGAACTCGCCAATCGCCACAAGTCTGAATTCCTTTCCAACATGTCGCACGAACTGAGAACCCCTTTGAATGCCATCATCGGCTTTTCTGAGGTGCTGCTGGAACGTATGTTCGGCGAGATGAACGAGAAGCAGGAGGACTATCTGAAGGACATCCACTCCTCTGGCCAACATCTGTTGTCGCTGATCAACGATATCCTCGACCTCGCCAAAGTCGAGGCGGGACGCATGGAGCTGAATCTTGCCACCTTTCATCTGCCCTCCGCCATCGATAATGCGCTCACTTTGATTCGCGAGCGTGCCATGCGCCACCGTATCGCTCTCGCGGTCGAGATTGATCCGCAACTGGGCGAACTGAATGCGGATGAGCGTAAGCTCAAGCAGATCCTGCTCAACCTACTGTCGAACGCGGTGAAATTCACGCCTGAGGGCGGCCGAATAATGGTCGGTGCACGTCTTGCAGGGAACATGGTCGAGATCACTGTAAGTGACACTGGCATCGGCATCGCGCCTGAAGACCATGCAGCGGTGTTCGAAGAATTCAAACAGGTTGGCACAGACTACACGCGCAAGGCCGAGGGCACCGGATTGGGCCTGGCACTGACGCGCAAGCTGGTGAAATTGCACGGCGGCGAGATGCGCCTGGAAAGCGAGCCCGGCAAAGGCTCGACATTCGCGTTCACTCTTCCATTGAACACCGCAGCGCCAAGTTCGCCCGCAACTTTCGCCTGAATACGAACGCTATCGAGGGCACACATGTCATGGCAAACGAGCTCATCCTGATCGTCGAGGACAACGAGAAGAACCGCAAGCTCTTACGCGACGTGCTGCAGTTCAAGGGCTACCGCACCATCGAGGCCGAAACCGGAGAAGACGGGGTGATGCTCGCGAAGCAGCACAAGCCTAACCTGATCCTGATGGATTACCAGCTACCAGGTATTGACGGCATCGAGACGTTTCGTCAAATCCGCGGCGAGACATCCACTGCGCATATTCCCATCGTGGCGGTTACTGCTTCGGCCATGCCCGAGGAGGCGAAGAAAATGATGGATGCCGGCTTCGACGGCTTTCAGACCAAGCCGCTCAACGTGAAGCAATTCATGCAAGCCGTGGATGACCTGTTTTCCGCAAAGGCGGCCCAATGAGTGCCAAATTACTGGTGGTGGACGACACCCCGATGAACGTGAAAATGCTTGCCGACATCCTCACGTTCAAGGGGTATCAGGTGGTCACGGCGGCAGGTGGCAATGAGGGTCTGGCCAAGGTCGAGTCGGAAAAGCCGGACCTCGTGCTGCTTGACGTGATGATGCCCGACCTTGACGGCTACTCGGTGTGTCGTGCGATCCGCGCCAATCCCGATACAACCATCCTGCCCGTAGTGATGGTGACGGCGCTCGATCCGGTCGAGGAGCGCGTCAAGGGACTCGAGGCGGGTGCCGACGATTTCCTGTCCAAACCGGTCAATCAGCCCGAGTTGCTGGCGCGGGTGCGCTCGTTGCTGCGCGTCAAGGAATTTCACGA
>CAIYZZ010000480.1 GCA_903930805.1 uncultured Rhodocyclaceae bacterium
CGCTGCCATGCTGGCCGAGGCGCTGTGCAAGCTGGAAGGCTTCACCTACGCACCTTCGGATGCGGTGTATTGGCAGCACGGCCACTCCACCGAGCGCGATTTCGTCTATGTCACCACGGCCAGCCTGACCCATGAGCAGTTGCAGCAACTCTCCGACGAGGTGGGGCCGGATCGCACGCTGCTGGTGCTGTGCACCGCCTTCCGCGCCAAGGCGGATGCCTACCCCAAGCTGACGGTGAAGAAGATTCCCAAGCAGGTGTTGTCGCGCTGCGAATGGGGGCACGACGATTACTCCTTGCAGGTGGAAAACCTGCCCAAGGCGCCGCCCAAGCCAGGGCAGCAATCGCTGTTCGACGGGGAGGCGTGAGCATGGCCAAGGGCAAGAAGCATGAAGTTTCCCTCGTCCGCTCATCGGCGGCGGAATACCTGACCTTCGTGGCCGCGACAGGCAGCGGCGGTGTCGAGGCGATTTACGCCGATGAGAGCATCTGGTTGACCCAGAAAATGATGGGGCAACTCTACGATGTTGAAACCCACACCATCAACTATCACCTGAAAAAAGTTTTTTTGGACAGTGAGTTGCAGGAAGAAGCAGTTATTCGAAAATTTCGAATAACTGCCGCCGACGGTAAAAACTACGACACCCAACACTACAAGCTTCCCGCCATCATCGCCGTCGGCTACAAGGTCAACTCCGAACGCGCCGTGCAGTTTCGCAAGTGGGCCACCGGCATCATCGAGGAGTACACCATCAAAGCCTATGTGATGGATGATGAGCGGATTAAAAGCGGCGGCTCCATCCTGACGGAAAAATACTTCGAGGAACAACTCCAGCGCGTCCGCGAGATACGCCTGTCCGAGCGCAAGTTCTACCAGAAGATTACCGACATCTACGCAACGGCCATCGACTACGACATCACCGCCCAGGCGACCAAGCGCTTTTTCGCCACCGTGCAGAACAAACTGCACTGGGCGATTCACGGTCAAACTGCGGCAGAAGTCATCTACCACCGCGCCGATGCGGCAAAAGAAAACATGGGGCTGACCACCTGGAAGGATGCACCGCGCGGGAAAATCCAGAAGTTCGATGTGGTGGTCGCCAAGAACTACCTCTCGGAAGCTGAAATGGCGCAGCTTTCCCGGTTGGTCAATGCCTATCTGGATGTTGCCGAGGACATGGCGCTGCGCAAAATGCCCATGACCATGCAGGACTGGGAAACCCGCCTCAACCGCTTTATCGAAGCTACCGACCGCAGCATCCTTCAGGATGCCGGCAAAGTGACTGCCGAAATCGCCAAGGCGCACGCGGAAAGCGAGTTCGAGAAATACCGCATCGTGCAGGACCGGCTGTTCGAGAGCGATTTCGACCGGATGGTGAAGCAACTGGAGCAGGCCGGGAAGACGCCTGAAGGGGGCGCGCCATGAACCGCCATGTGAATGCCATCGCCGGCCGATTGAGCCTGCGCCCGCCACAGCGCCGTTCGCTGGAAATCCTCGACCGCATTACCGAGATTGCCCCGCCGGGCAAGGGGGCGGATGTCGCGGCCATGCTGGAGGCGATCCGCGGCGAGTTCCCCTCGGTCACGGATTTCGAGCGCGATTTTCCTTCGTTGTGTTTCGCGCTAGCCACCGGCGTGGGCAAGACACGGCTGATGGGGGCGTTCATCAGCTACCTGCACCTGGCGCACGGCATCGACAACTTCTTCGTACTGGCGCCGAACCTGACTATCTACAACAAGCTGATCGCCGACTTCAGCGACCGCAACCATCCCAAGTATGTGTTCCGGGGCATTGCGGAATTCGCCGTCGACGCGCCATCGATCATCACTGGCGACAACTACGACCAGCATGACCCGCGCAGCGGCACGCTGTTCGGCGGCGTGCGCATCAACATCTTCAACATATCCAAGATCAATTCGGAAGTACGTGGCGGCAAGTCGCCGCGCATCAAGCGGCTGTCGGAATACATCGGCGAAAGCTACTTCGACTACCTGGCCGGCTTGCCGGACCTGGTAATGCTGATGGACGAATCGCATCGCTACCGTGCCAGCGCGGGCATTCGCGCCATCAACGAGTTGAAGCCGATCCTCGGGCTGGAGCTGACCGCCACGCCCTTTGTGGAGTCGGCGCGCGGTGCAGTGCCCTTCAAGAACGTGATTGTCGATTA
Source organism: uncultured Rhodocyclaceae bacterium (assembly GCA_903930805.1). Classification (GTDB taxonomy): domain Bacteria; phylum Pseudomonadota; class Gammaproteobacteria; order Burkholderiales; family Rhodocyclaceae; genus Sulfuricystis. The sequence continues at coordinate 2,168 of CAIYZZ010000480.1, forward strand.
CCCGCTGGGGCAGGCGATGAAGGACGGCTTCGTCAAGGAGCCGGCGGTGGTGACGCGGAAAAACTTCAACCCGGCGGGTATGTCGGCGGAGGAAATCGAGCGCCTGAAACTGGAAGACGGCGTGCGCCTGCACGAAAGCGTGAAGGTGGAGCTGGAAACCTACGCCCGCGAGAGCGACAATCCAATCGTCAAACCTTTCCTGCTGGTGATCGCCCGCGATACCACCCATGCCGGTCAGCTGACCGAGTTGATCAAGTCCGATAACTTCTTCGAGGGACGCTATCGGGAGAAGGTCATCCAGGTGGATTCGAGCAAGACCGGCGCGGAAGAAGAGGAAATGATCACGCGCCTGCTCAAGGTGGAACACACCGAAGAACCGACGGAGATCGTGATTCACGTCAACATGCTGAAGGAAGGCTGGGACGTGACCAACCTCTATACCATCGTGCCGTTGCGGGCGGCCAATGCGCGCATCCTTATCGAGCAATCCATCGGCCGCGGTCTGCGCCTGCCCTATGGCAAGCGCACCGGTGTGTCGGCCGTGGATCGGTTGAACATCGTCGCCCACGACAAATTTCAGGAAATCATCACCGAGGCCAACCGACCGGAGTCGGCGATCCATTTGCAGACACTGGTGCTGGATGCGGATGCCCTCGGGCAGAAAACCACCACGGTGGTGTCGCAATCGCGGCTGGCGACCCAGCTGGGTTTGACGCCAGCTCATGCGACCAGCAGCACAACAGTAGCCGGGCAAGATCAGACACCCAGATTCGCCAAACCAGAAGAACAGAAAGTTGCGCAGATCACCTATGAGGTTATCCGCAAGCTGGAAAACCAGCCACAGACCCTGCCCACGATCGAGTACCTGAAGAAGCCGGAAATCCAGGCCGCCATCGTCAAGGCGGTTGAGGAGCAGCATCAGTCGGCGCAGTTCGAACTCGAAGGTATGGGAGAAAAGGCGGATATTGCTGCCGTGGTGGCGCAGACGGTCGAACTGGTGACCCAGCAGACCATCGATATTCCGCGCATCCTGGTCGTGCCCAAGGGTGAAGTGAAATCGGGCTTCAAGCCTTTTACGCTCGATCTGGCCGCGCTGAAATATCCGGCAGTTTCGGACGAGCTTTGGATTCAGCACTTGCGCACCAATCAACTCGAAGTGGTTTCGCTGGGACGTGGCGGTATCGAAGAGGCCCGGCTGGAAGACTATGTGGTCAGTGGCCTGGTCGATTTTGACGATATTTCCTACGACGATCACGCCGACCTGCTCTACGATCTGGCTGCCCAAACGGTGCAACACTTCAAGGGCTATCTGTCTGAGGAGGATGCCCGCAAGGTGCTGCGCTGTTACCAACGCGACATCGCGCGCTTCATCCATGCCCAGATGCAGGCGCATTATTGGGTGGATGTTGCCGGCTACGAGGTGAAGGTCAGCAAGGGCTTTACCGAGTTGAAGCAAAGCGCCTATACCTACTCGGTACAGGAACCTCCGGCCAACTATCGGGTGGAACCGGCGGACAAGAGCAACATGGCGAAGTACCTGTTCGGCGGTTTCCAGAAATGCCTGTATCCGGTGCAGAAGTTCGATTCAGACTCGGAGCGCAAGCTTGCGGTGATTCTGGAACGCGATGCGCTCAAGTGGTTCAAGCCGGCCAAGGGCCAATTCCAGATTTATTACCAGCACGGCGCGGATCATCTGGAATACCAGCCGGACTTCATTGCCGAGACGACCGCCACGATCTTCATGCTGGAACCAAAGAAGCGCACCGAACTTGAAGACTCGGTTGTCGTCGCCAAGAAGGAGGCCGCCATCAAATGGTGTGCAAATGCCTCGGACCATGCAGCGAGCTACGGCGGCAAGCCGTGGCGCTATGTGCTGATTCCGCATGACGAGATTGTGGAAAACATGACCTTGGATGGGCTGGCGGCGCGATTTGGTTGCTGAGGGCAAATGTCGGCGCTGGCGGGACGGCTATCTGGGTTTCGGCGGATCCTCCATCCGCCCCAGCCACTGCCACAACACCTTGATGGCCAGCCAGTAAGCGTAGGCCGTGGCCGGTGCCATGTCTCGGTGGGCCTTCCAGAACGCGATCACTTGCCGCTTGCCGATCTGCTCCAGACCGGTCACGCGGAAATTCGCCTGCATCCAGTTGACCAGAATGACCAAGCGGTCGACCTGCTGGCGCCGGTTGGATTTTCCACCATGGGCGACATAGACATGCGCCCGACGCCTGACCTGATCAGCCAAGGTAGGCATTGCTTACCTCACGCCGATTGTGGCCCAGCTCCAGGGCGATCTGATCCCGTGCCTTGTCATCGAGCTCTTTCGCCGCATCCAGTGAAATCCCCAACTGCTTCGACAGCCAGGTGTGATGTGCCCTGCCATGGTTAATCCCACTGGCCACCGGACAATCCACACCGACCAGATCGCGATAGCGCTGCTGCGCATAGGCATGGCGCTCACGATGAAAGCGAATGCCATGACGCACCGTCTGGCGATAGCACTCCTGCCGGAAATCATCGTAGAGCATGGTGCCGAAGATCAATGACCGGTCATCGCCCTGCGCCTCGACCGCCTGTTCCAGGGCAGCGAGTTGCTCATCCCGGACGATCGGCACGCGCCGCTTGCGCCCGCCCTTGGTGCCATCGGTCACGTTCAGCCAGCCAGTGTGGGCCTGTTGCCAGGCAGCCCGTGCATCGAGCTTGGCCGATTCCTCGAAGCGCAGGCCGAATGCCCGCTGCAATTCCAGCAGCAGAGCGATACGCGGATCAATGATGCCAAGCCATGTTTCATGTTCCTCGGCGGAAACCGCCAGATTGTCGATGGCCACGCCGATGCGCTTGGGAATGCCGCAATCCCGTGTCGGTGAAACATGAAGCGATCTGTCGCCCCGGGCGATCTCCAGCACCCGGTTCACGGCGCTGACGTAATTCTGTGCCGTCGATTCTGCCAGCAGTTCCTCATCCACCTGGTCGGCCAGCCAGGTGCCATACGCCACGACGACATCCAGGCTAATGCGCTCCATGCGGCCGATCTCGTAGTGCTCGCGGGCAAAATCGACGAAGCGATTCCAGCGATCGGCCATGGTGTCGATGCTGGCGAACGAGCACATCCCGCGCTCCAGGGCGATCCTGCCCGCGGCCTTCATGTCGCGCGCGCCAAGATCAAAATTACGACTGCCCATACAAGTCTCCTCAAGTGGTTGGGTGGAATGAAACGGGTACGACAGGCACAGCAATGGGGAGGCGAAACATCCGTCGAAGGAATTACCCTGGCCCACCGGCAAGACCAAAATCGAGTGGTGAGTGTTGGTTCACGCGCTGCGGGCGCGGACGCCGTGCAGGCAGGCCATGGGAGACCCCAGCCCTATGGGCCAGTGTCAAACTTCATCGATCGTCGTCGTCCTACGGGCTGCCGGTCGAGGCAGGCAGGCTCACCAGATGTGAGCGAGCCGTGGGCCCATCCACGGTCGACGCCGCGATCATTTGCTGCATTTGCCGACTGTCACGCAATTTCACGCGCCGCCGGTAGTAAGGAAACCCGCACCAGCCATGGCTTCCGCTGCTTCTCTCTCTGCCCGTCTCTGTTTGGAAGGGCCACTTCAAAAACGCGCCAACTGCTGCGCGGGTGTGACATGAATGCTGTTTATTTCGTTTCCCCAGCTAGGAAAGCCACATCAAGGCCGTGGCGAGCACCAACGTGAGCGCGATCGTAATGGTGGGGAACCCAGTTGCGTCACCGAAATGCGGCCAAAAAGGGTGCATTTCGGGAATGCGCGTCCATATGGCTATGGACGCCGAAGTCTGGAGTGTCACTGCAGATGTTCTGCAGTGACCTTGGTATCGGCAACACGAGCCAGCAACCCTGCAGTGATTGTTGAGAGGTACTGCCGGGCTACTCATGCCGTGGTCTACCGTGCGCAGTTTCTTGCGGACTACTGTAGAGTATCTGGCGAATCTGTCGCACAACCCCAAGCAAGATTCCGGTCCGCATCCCCGATCATTTCCACTGGGTTCGGCGATAGCGCTTCCAATTGCGAATGTCACGAGCGCCGATGCTCAGGTCATCATTGGCGTTAACCAGATTGCGCTGATTGCGGCGGGCACGTGGCGGTACTTCTCCATCATCCGTAATTGCAACGGCCTAGCGGCGCTCGTTCAGCGTTTGGGGACGACGGAAGTAATGGCCACCACGCCAGCGAAACACTCCGGGAACGGGACCTTCCCCATTCCAGAACCGGTACCGACGATAGATTGTCCAGCCGGTACGCCACGGTGACGGAGTGGCAAAGTCCTCTGCCGTGAGAATGTCCCCAAAGTCATCGCGCATGACATAGGGGTGGTCGATATAAACGGCGTGGCGCTCGAAAACCTTGCCGCCCAAATTCGACGTGTGCGAAAAGACTTTGAAATTGGGGCCAACGTTTTTCCGGATCCAGGACACGCCCAATTCGCGACGCGCCGACTGCTTCGATGGGAAAACGCGAACACTACCATCTCTGCCGAAAAGGGTGGCGGCAGTTTGATAAGCTGGAATGACAACCATGACGACTCCTTCTAGGTAAGAAACCTAGAGGTCGTCGATTCGCACTCCCAAGATGCCTGAATACATGATCGCTATTTTCTCACGCTGCGTTGCTGCATGTTTCTGCTGAAGCCGAAGTCATGGCAGAAAGGCACTGGATGGTAATGCCTATGTGCCATGACTCCGGCGACTCTTTGACGGTCTTGACCAGTGATTGCCTGGCTTGCCGGCGTAGCGACTTGGCCGATTTCTCATGCGTGCCGGCCTTGCGGAACTTGGCGAGGGCCACGAAGGGATTTCGTGGCTTGATCTTGGGTTTCATGTGAGTGACTCCTTTGAACGATTGTTGAACCAAAAAATTGAACCGGAAAAGTATGGGCGGCCAGTCAATCAAGGTCAATCTCGTCATGGCAATGGCCTGCTGGTGCCGCCCATTTTGTGACACTTTCGCCACTTACGAAAAGTACGTCCCACAGGTAAAAACTGGCACCCATGAATCCACAGTTGTTAAGGGAGCATGTCTATCCAGAATAAGAAGTGAATTGCATCAAAATCCAGGTCTGACTGTGCCGCTAAATGTAATCATCGTCAGTATCGCCCTCCTTGCTCCGATAACCCCAAGAGTAGTGGTAGTCAGGAAGGGTCGGCATTCCGGGGGTGGTACCGGCGGTACCACTGGTCAGCGGATCTATCCCATCAGCCTTCTGTGAGGCCCAGCCAATCCAAGCAGCTTTATCCGCCTCGGTCTGAAACTTTGGCAATTTGTCGAGCGGGGCCTCGCGGACGGTTTCGATGTAGTCGCGCAGCGACTGTGCATTACCCCAGGCGGCAGCCTCGTCGAAGAGACGTTTCGTTTTCAGCTTCTCGAATTCTTTGAGCTGCATTGCCTGGCGCACGCGAAGCTGGCGCGCTGCTTCCAATTCCTTCTCACGAGCACGTTGCTCGCGTTCACGTTTATCCTCGGCCGCCAAGCTGAAAGTACCAGCAACGATTTCGTCGATTCGATCTTCAATCTGTGCGTAGTTGGTGTCTGACCATTTGCGCCGAATGTACTCGCTGGACTCGTGGCTAAGTTTTACGAGGATCTTTCCGGTCGGCGTGTATTCCTTGAGATTCGGCGACCACCAGTGGCTCTTGGTTTTCTCCGCCCGCTGCTTGTCGGCCAGCTCCTTGGGGGTGAGATCCCGGAACGACTGGTTGGAATGCTCCTCGACCCAGAACCAGTATCGACCGCCATCGACCTCGAAGCTAACCATCAAGGGACGTTTCTCCGACTGAGCAACATCAATCCCCATGGATTGCAGTCGTGACCACAGGGATTTTAGAACGGCGATACCCCGTTCCACGTTCTCCGGCGATGTGCGGCAGGGCCATGGCGTAGGGTCAGCACACCTCACAATGCCGCGCTCGTCGACTTTGCGTAAATCAATCGCCTTGCGAACATCCTTCGCAAACTGAATCAGCCGCTTGTCGTCTGTTGCGGGAACTGGGGTTTCTGCCAGTCGCTTCTCGGCATCCTCTCTGGCTTGATCTCGTGCCTGTGTCACCGCGAATTCACTCCCCTCAAAAGTAAACTCAAGACGTGCTCCGGGTGGTGCTTTGGGCAGCAGAGCTTTCAGGCGGTCCCGTGCCGGTCCTGGCTTCTTCAACCAGTGGCCCTGGTGTGGCAGCGGGATGTTACTTTTCCGGCACGCTTTCGCCAGTCCGACATCAGAGATGCCCAGCTCGGCAGCAACTTCGCGGATGGGTTTTTGCCAGACACGTTCGTAGAGTTCTTCCCTGGTTAGCTTCATGCGCATCCCCATGCCTACCTTTCTCGAAAGCTGAATGATAGTTTTCCGAGCATTGACATTGCCATATCGGCATAAAGGCAGTACATTGGCACGGCCTTAGCAAAGGATCGTGCCATGCCCCGCCATAAGTCTGAAACTCTCTCCATTCGGACCACTGCCGAAATCAAGGATTTGATCCGCCAAGCTGCGGATCGCGAGCACCGCTCTGTCGCATCCATGCTGGAAGTGCTGGTGATGGCGCATGCCGATCACCTGGGCATCAAGGCGCCCAGTAAAACTGGCAAAACAACCAAGACCAACAAGAAATAGCCCATGAGCGCCGATGCACTGAAAAGCACTGCCGAGATCGAAGACCAGTACACCGACCTCAAGTCCCTACGGACAATCACCACCAAGAATGCGGAATGGAATTCGCTCGCCCAGGATTGCGTGTGCTTCGCTAACGGTTCCGGCGGTCGCTTGCTGATTGGTATCGAGGACGGCGAAACTCTGCCGCCCGCTGGTCAGGTCGTGCCGCCCGAGTTGGTCGATCGCCTGCGCAAGCGGATCGGCGAGCTGACCGTCAATGTGCAGGCTCTCCCCAGTGTGATCCGTGCCGAGAATGGAGGCGAGTACATCGAGCTGACCATTGACCGGTCGCCGGGTGTGGCCTCGACGCGTGACGGTCGCTATTTCCTGCGCGTCGGCGACACTTGCCAGCCGGTGCTCGGTGATGATGTGCTGCGCCTGGCCAATGAGCGTCCGGGTCGGCCTTGGGAGACCATGGAGAGCGATGTACCGCGTGGCAGTGCCGATGCGGGCAAGCTAAATCGCTTTGTTGCGGGCATCCGAGGCTCGGATCGGGTGAAGGATTCCGTGAAGGAGAAAAGCCCGGACGAGTTGCTGACGCATTACGGGCTGGCCCAGGGCGCTACGCTGACTCGTCTCGGGGTATTGCTCCTGGGCTCGACAGCAAGTCGGCGTGCACTGGGCACCGCACCGATCGTGCAGGCCATCAAGTATGACGAACAAAGCCAGAAGATCAACAAGTGGGTCTGGGATGATGGCGAGCTGTCACCGATTGAGCTTGTCGATGCGATCTGGCGCGAGGTGCCGGATTTTCGCGAGAGTTACGAAGTGGCCGAGGGCTTGTATCGGCGCAGCGTGCCGGCGTATGACGAGAAGGTGGTGCGCGAGCTGTTGGTGAATGCCCTGGTACACCGGCCATATACCCAGCAAGGCGATATTTATCTCAACCTGCATCCCGGACGCCTGGAGGTGGTGAACCCGGGGCGCCTACCGCTGGGGGTGACACCACGCAATATTCTCCATGCAAGCCGTCGCCGCAACGAGGCGCTGGCCCGTGTATTTCATGACTTGGGGTTGATGGAGCGCGAAGGCAGTGGATTCGACTTGATCTACGATCGGCTGCTCTCCCAAGGGCGGCCTGCGCCTGTGCCAGAGGAAGGCAGCGATTGGGTCAAGGTGACGATACAGCGGCGCATTGCGAGGCCGGAAGTGATGCGTCTGCTCACCGAAGCCGACGCACAATTTCAGCTGACGCAACGCGAGCGGATCACGCTGGGCGTATTGGCGCAGACCGAGGGTATGACAGCCAAGGAGCTGGGCGATCTGCTGGAAACCAATGGCGCTGATGAACTGGCCGCCTGTTAGGGCGCCTTGTTGGTACGAGCCTGGTCCTGACAACTGGCAAAACCTCCGGCATGCGGTATTTCGTTGGGCCGGAGTGGTTGCGTGGGGCCAAGTTGGATCGCAAGACGACCCTGACGCGGATTACGCCACATCGTCTGAGTGCGTTGATCGTGGAGGATTTGACGCGTTACCCGAATTCGTCAAGTTCGGAGGTTAATCGGCGGATCGGGGCGGAGATTTCGGCCAAAACGGTGAAGCGAGCATTGGACGATTTGATCAAGCAGGGATTGGTGGCCTATGAGGGAGAGCGCCGCTGGCGGCGATATCACCTCGACAATCCGGCCCATAAAGGACAAGAGCCGGGGAAGTTTTCATGATGCTAATTACCCGGCAGCCCAGCATCAATCGTAATGCACTGATTTTCTGCGGCTTTCATAAAGGACAGGCCGCGGCAATGTCCTTTATGCAACGGGCGGCTGTCCGATAGAAAGCGATCCATGGCCGCGGCCCTGGCGCACTCTGGCAAAAGAGGTAATTAGCGTGAAAGAGTGCAATAAAGAGGGTAATGTCTCGGGGAAAGGAGAATGGAATGAGTAGTTCGCTGAGCATTGTTTATGTCCTGACCAACTCGGCCATGCTTGGGCTGGTGAAGATCGGCTATACCTCGCAGGACGACGCCAACTCGCGCATCGCTCAGCTTTACACCACCGGCGTGCCCGTGCCGTTCACCATCGAATATGCCTGCAAGGTCCAAAACGCAGAAGAGGTTGAGAAGGCTCTGCATGTCGCCTTTGGCCCGAACCGGATCAATCCGAAGCGCGAATTCTTCCGGATCGAACCCGACCAGGCGATTGCCATCCTGAAGCTACTCCATACCGAGGAAGCAACCCAGGAGGTCACCGACCAGCCAAGCATGATCGACCAGCAATCCATTGCTGCTGCCGAACAACTCCGTGCGCGGCGCCCGAATCTGAACTTCGAGGAGATGGGTATCCCGATAGGAGCGGTTCTGCAATCCGCGCATTCCAACGCCACCGTTACCGTGGTCGCTCAGAAGAGGGTTCGCCTCGCTGACGAGGAAATGTCGCTGACCGCAGCTACCCGGCAAGTGCTCGGCCTCGATTACAGCGTTCAGCCTGGGCCACATTGGACCTACGAGGGGAAGTCGATCCGTGATCTTTACGAGGAAACGTACGGTGACACCGAATAGTCGACACCCATGCTCCCACAGAAAGAATTGGTGGGCGACCAATCCACTGTTGTTAAGGAAGCATGTCGTCGACGCTTCGGGATAAAGCTCCGGCAGTAGTCTGGTCATCTGCTGGAATTCTCCACATGACGTTGGCCCGGCAAGCAACAGATGAAATAGCGGGAGCGCAGCTTCGGTGCGGATACAGCTCCCGAAACTGCGGATCTCAATGTGGCGTCAGGATGCCAATTGCAGCAGATCAGTTCATCGAACTCAGATTATGTCCATCCTTGACAATATTGGATACAATCTGCGTGAGCGATTGCCACTCTAAACGCAAGGAGTCTCACATGGGCATGAACATCAATCTCACACCGCATCTCGAGGGCATGGTGCGACAAAAGGTCGACTCGGGGCTTTACACGTCCGCCAGCGAGGTGGTTCGTGAAGCGTTGCGTCTCATGGATGAGCAGGACAACTTGCGCGCCGCAAAGCTGGATCAGTTGCGTCAAGACATCCGAGCAGGACTGAACAGCGGCCAGGCAGCAGACTGGAATCCCGATCAGGTCAAACGTGAGGGACGTGCGAAGCGTCAAGCCAACCCAGTCTCCAACAAGTCATAACGTGGTACGGATTGTTCGTCGGCCGCTTGCTGGCACCGACATTGCCGATATTTGGGACTTCATTGCTGAAGACAGCATCACTCAAGCGGATGCGTGGGTTGATCGTCTCGACGGGAAACTGCGACTGCTGGCGACCCAGCCGTTGATGGGGCGGTCACGTGATGAACTATCGCCCGGCTTGCGCAGTCAGCCTTTCGGCCGATACGTCATTTTCTACGAACCACTAACGGACGGCATCGACATCGTTCGCGTCATCCATTCTGCGCGAGATGTTGATGCGGTGTTTGATCCTGATTCTGACTCACCTGAGCATTGAGCGAAGTCCTATTCTGTTTTCTATTCGCAGGAGCCCGAAAAGGCATGCTGGCCGTCAAAGTGGGGATATGTTCATATCGCCGTGGGGTCGCCAGAATTTCTAGCGAAATCCCCTATCGCTGGTACGAACACCCCGCCAGACGCCAGTCTGCGCGGGGTTCTTCGTTTACAGCTGTCAACCTCGCATCCAGCAAATTCCCGTTTTTGCTCTCTCCGAGGCCAATTCTCTCGGAACCTGTCAACCTCGGCATTTAGGTTGACAGGTAGGTTGTGCCTTGATTTATTTACTGTTTTTTTGGGGCAATTCAGAAGTTCGTTATTACATACGTTTTGGTTTCAAGAGAGACCTTATAACGAACTACTCTCGACCTGGTGAAGGCGTAGGCTGCGTTTGGCCCGTAGATTGGGTGCTCTGAAGCTGCCGGTGGTCGCTGTCTCTGGACGGCCAACTGCCGACCTTCGCCTTTCCTCCATAGCAGTCATCCAGGAGACCGGTTCGCTCTTAAACCTGCCGGACGCCCTATAAGTGCTCGTCGGCCAAAGCGGGCATTGACGACTGCATAATCACAATACTGATTTGCATGCCCGCTACCCGTGAAGACGAGCATTAAGTGCGGCCCTATGCCGTCATTCAGAACATCTAGTGGCTGATCTCTGAGTAGTTCCGATACCCAATGGCCCCTTTCACGGATAGGATCGCTGGATTCAATAAAGAACCTTCTAAAACGCCAACCATGACACTGGACCTGACACGCGCATTTGTCGAATTCTTCGAGTCAGAAAAGGCGAGCGCTGTCCTGTTGCTCTCCTGTACCTTGGCCTCGATCGCGATCGCCAATTCGCCGGCAGGCCCAGCCTACCTGCAGTTCTGGCAGATCCCTGTGGCAGGCCTGACACTTGAGCATTGGATCAACGATGGTCTGATGGCAGTGTTTTTCCTGCTCATCGGATTGGAACTTGAACGCGAACTCTATGTGGGTGAACTCTCCAGCTTACGCAATGCCCTGTTGCCCATCTTTGCGGCCATCGGCGGTATCGCTGTGCCGGCCGGTCTTCATTTCTATCTCAATGCCGGAACCCCGACGCAGGCAGGCGCGGGCATTCCGATGGCGACCGACATCGCCTTTGCCTTGGGGGCACTGGCACTACTCGGCAGTCGCGTCCCAGGTTCTCTCAAGGTATTTCTCACCGCCCTGGCGGTCATGGATGACCTTGGCGCCATCATCGTTATCGCCGTCTTCTATGCGACGCAGTTTTCTCTGGACTACCTGTGCGGCGCACTCGCTGTGTTTCTCGTGCTGATGATGGCCAATGTCCGTCGCGTCATGAGTTTGCTGCTGTATCTGATCGGTGGGGCATTGATGTGGCTCTTGATGCTGAAGTCGGGTGTGCATGCCACCATTGCCGGCGTACTACTTGCCTTTGCCATACCTTTCAGTGGCAGGAACAGCAAGGAGGATTCGCCATCGCACAAGATGGAACACCTGCTGCACAAACCTGTCGCCTTCGGCATCCTGCCATTGTTTGCGCTGGCCAATACCAGCATCGTCTTCGATCCCCAGTGGCAGGAAAACCTCGCCAGTGCCAACAGCCTCGGGATTCTCGGCGGCCTCATCCTCGGCAAGCCATTGGGCATCTTTCTGCTCAGCTATCTGGCGGTGAAAGTCGGCCTGTGCCGCCTCCCCTCTGCTCTCGATTGGAGGCACATTGTTGGCGTGGGCTGCCTCGGTGGCATCGGCTTCACGATGTCGATCTTTATCACCAACCTGGCTTTTTCTGGCGAGGCGACACTCATCAATGTGTCGAAGTTAGCCATCTTGGCAGGTTCGCTAATAGCCGGCCTAATTGGTATGTTCTGGCTCTACCTCTTCAATCGCCCAAAGTAACAAATCGGTGACCAGTCGTTGTTCATGTACCCATTCTTTGATAGCTTGAAAATTGATGCCTTCCGTGTCTCCGAGCCCCAGTAAAGGACAACCATAAAACTGTCAGCTTTCAAAGAGTGAAAGTGCGGACATTTCATTGGTTACATACGGAACATCTACAAGTATTACGTTGCCTTCAAGTTGCAACTTGAAACACTTGAAGATCGCCGGCGTGCGCTCGATGATGTGAAATCAAGCGGACTCAAGCTACCAGTTTTTGTATTACTTCATTCGATAGCCGCCGACTGGCCTGCATTGGCCGGCAATTCCCAGCCACCGCCGAGCGCCAGATATACATTGCAAAGTGCGACGCGACGTCCCAACAAGGTTTGCGTCTGGTCGGTTTCGGCAGCAAAGAGTTGGCGTTGCGCATCGAGCACTTCAAGAAAGCTGGTCGTACCCGCTCGGTAACGCAGGTCGGCAAGGCGCAAGGCTTCACGCGCTGCGTCCACACGACGAATCTGTGCCTGCAGTACCTCACCACTGCTTTGGTATGTATTGAGTGCATCGGCAACTTCGGCAATCCCAGCGAGCACCGTCTTGCGATAGCCGATCAACGCTTGATCGAGTCGCGCCAGCGCAGCGTCACGATTGAATACGAGCAAACCTCCGGCGAATAGCGGCTGCACGACATTTAGGCCAAGCGATGCAACCGACGCCGCAGAGCCGTTGAGTATCGCTGCGGCGCTGGTGCTGAGTCCGCCAAACAGACCCGTCAGCGCGATGGTCGGAAAGAAACGGGCCTTGGCTTCGCCGACGCGGGCATTGGCTGAGATCAACTGTTGCTCAGCGGCGCGAATATCGGGCCGGCGTTCCAGCAGGCTGCTAGGCAGTCCGGCGGGAATGCTGGTCGGCAAATCCAGAGTCGGCGGCGTGGAAAAATGAATTGCGCCGGGTTGGCGACCGAGCAGAATCGATAGTGCATTTTCCGATGCGGCGATCTGCTGGCGCAGTGTCGGCAGGCGTGCCTCGGTGATCGCCAGCGTCACTTCCTGCTGGCGTACTTCGGCTGTCGATGCAATTCCAGCGGAGGACAGTCGATTGATCAGGCGCAACGCCTCGCTCTGGTTCTTCGCGGTGCGCTCGGTCACGCCATAGGACTCTCGATCAGCCGCGAGTTGATAGTAAAGATGGGCGACGTTGGCGATAAGCGAGGCCACCACGCCACGCCGCGCTTCCTCGCGCGCCATCATGTCGGCACGCGCGGCTTCGGTGGAGCGGCGCAGGCGCCCCCAGAGGTCCACCTCCCAACTGATCGTTGCGCCCCCGGTGTAGGTCGACTGAAGGCGCTCGCCAGGCGGGCGCACAGTCGGCGCCGTATTGAATGCCAGGTTGACGGCCGGAAGCATTCCAGCACGGGTCACCCCGGCAACAGCTTCAGCTTCGCGCACGCGGGCGGCTGCGATCAGCAGGTCAGGCGAAGTGCTCAGCGCTTCCTCGATCAGCGCCTGCAGCGATGCGTCGGTGAACACCATGCGCCAGTTAAGGTCGGCGAAGGACTTATCGATGGGTGCCGTTGCGAGCGTGCGATAGCTCTCGGGCACGGTCTGGGCTGGTCGCTCGTAGTCGGGCCCGACAGCGCAACCGCCACTTAGCACGGCGAAGGCGCTGGTCAGCGCCAGCGCAAGAATGCGCTGCCTATTCGTGATCGGCTTCATCGGGAAACCTCCGAAGCAGACGATGATGCCTTGCGGCGCGCGACGATATGCTCGACAGCAACGTAAAGGACCGGCACCATGAAGATGGCGACGAAAGTCGCGGTAAACATGCCAGAGAAAACCGTGATGCCCATCACGGCCTGTGCGGCGCCGCCAGCGCCTCCCTTGATGATCATTGGGATCACGCCGAGCAGAAAGGCCAGCGAGGTCATGATGATCGGGCGCAAACGCAGGCGACCGGCTTCGAGCGCGGCACTGACCGCGTCCTCGCCGGCATCGCGTTTCATCTTGGCAAATTCGACAATCAGGATGGCGTTCTTGGCGGCAAGACCGATCAGGAGGATGAGACCGATCTGTGCATAGATGTTGTTGGTCTGGCCGCTCAACCAGAGTCCGCCCATAGCACCGAAGACGCCAATAGGCACCGCGAACAGCACCGCGAACGGTACTGCCCAGCTTTCATAGAGTGCCGCCAAGAAAAGAAATACGAACAACATGGCGAGGCCAAATATGTAGGGCGCCTGTCCAGCCGAGGCCTTTTCCTGGAGGCTGATTCCAGACCATTCGTAGCCGTAACCACTGGGCAGTGAGGTAGCCGCGACGGCTTCCATCGCCGCCAACGCATCGCCAGAACTATAGCCGGGCGCCGGTTCGCCGCTTACTTCGGCAGTGCGGAACAAGTTGTAGCGCTCGATGGTATTCGGCGCGCTGATCGAGACTGGCGACACCAGCGTGGACAGCGGGATCATCTGACCGGAGGTACTGCGAACATGGAACATGCCGACGCCGCGAATATCGCTACGAAACTCTGGTTCGGCCTGCATGGTGACTTTGTAGGTACGGCCAAAACGAGAAAAGTCATTGACGTTCGCGCCGCCGAGAAAAGTCTGCAAGGCCATTGTTATATCGCTGATCGGCACACCGAGTTTCTTCGCCTTCTCGCGGTCGAGTTCAAGCCGGTAGGCCGGCGTACGTGGATTGAACTTCGAATAGATCTGGCCGAGTTCAGGGCGCTTCTTGGCTTCGGCGATGAAATCGTTGGTGACGCGAGCCAAGTCGGCCGGCGTGCCCCCGCTGCGGTCCTGCAGCTTGAAGGAGAAGCCGCCGGTCGCACCGAGACCGGGAATCGGTGGCGGATTGAACGCCAGCACCAGCGCTTCGTGCAGCGTGCCTGTGCCTTTCATAACGCCCATGATGGTGCTGCGCAGGCTCAATTCCGGGGTATTGCGTTCTTCCCAGGGCTTCAACACAGCTACGAACAGCGCGGCGTCGGACTGGATCGATCCGGTCAAAATGCTGTAGCCGTTGATCACCAGGGTGCGGGCGATTGCGGGTTGTTGGTCCAGCACCTTCTGTACCTCTTCAGTCACCGCAAGCGTGCGATTGAGCGAGGCAGCATCCGGCATGATCACCGTACCGATGAAGTAACCCTGGTCCTCCGGCGGCACGAAGCCGCCTGGCACTTGTTGCATGATGGCGACGGCCGAAACGATGAGGGCGCCGAGTACACCGAGACTGACGACCAGACGCTTGATGGCCAGTTGCACGCCGCGTCCGTAACTCGCAGTGACGCGGTCGAACCAGCGATTGAACACACCGAAAAACCGGCCAAACATCGTAACGGCCTGCTGCGGATCCTTGTGCTTGAGCATTAGTGAGCAAAGCGCCGGCGTCAGCGAGAGCGCGACGAAAGCCGAGAACAGCGTCGACACGGCCACCGTGACCGCGAACTGCTTGTACATCACGCCAGCCATGCCGCCAAGGAAGGC